>JASHYS010000285.1 GCA_030042915.1 Acidobacteriaceae bacterium | reverse complement strand
TTGCTCACCGGCTCGCTTCCCTTCGACACCGAGAAATGGAAAAAGCTGCCGCTGGACCAGGTGCTGCGCCAACTGCGCGAGCAGGATCCGCCGCGGCCAAGTACGCGCTTGCGGATGGAGAGGGAATCCTCTGCGGCGGCGGCGGAAAAGCGCGACACCGACCCCAAGCATCTTGCCGGCCTGCTGCGTGGCGATCTCGACTGCATCACCATGAAGGCGCTGGAGAAGGACCGCGTGCGGCGCTACGGATCCCCCTCCGAGCTGGCGGCGGATATCGAGCGCTATCTGAACCACATGCCGGTCACGGCGCGGCCGGCCAGCGCTGCCTATCGCATGCGCAAGTATGTGCGCCGTCATCGTGTCGCGGTCAGCGTGGCGGCGGTGCTGGTGATTCTGCTGGCTGCCTTCGCCGTCCTTGAGGCCGTGCAGCTCCGCCGCATCATCCGCGAACGCGATCGCGCCAACCGTATCGCCGATTTCATGACCGGCATGTTCAAGGTCTCCGATCCCAGCGAAGCCCACGGCAACCAGGTGACGGCGCGTGAGATTCTCGACAAAGCCTCTACGCAAATCGAATCCGGACTGGCGAGCGATCCTGAATTGCAGACGCAAATGATGATGGTGATGGGGCAGGTTTACGAGAACCTGGGCCTGTACGAGCGCGCCGAGTCAATCTACCGCCAGGCCGCCGCAATTCGCGAGCGCCATCTCGGGCCGGAAAACGACGGCACCTTGAAAGCCCGAACCTCGATCGCCTGGGTCTTGTACCGGCGCGGACGATACAGCGATTCAGAAAACCTATTGCGCCAGACGCTCGCCATCCGCATGCGCCAATCGGGCGCCAACAGTCCTGACACCATGACGGTAATGGATTATCTTGGCGCCGTGCTGAACGAAGAAGGACACTCGGCGCAAGCGGAAGCTCTCGAGCGCCAGGTGGTTGCGTACCGCCGCCGGACACTCGGCGACGACAACCCCGACACGCTGGTCGCCACCAACCATCTGTCTCTCACGCTGCAGGGCCAGGGCAAGTGGGCTGAAGCGGAAGCATTGGACCGGCAGGAGGTTCCTATCTGGCGGCGCATCGAGGGCCCCGATTCTCCGCGGGGCCTGGCCGCGGCAGAAAATCTGGCCATCATTCTCTACCGCGAGGGCCGTCTCGCCGAGGCCGAAGCACTCATGCGCGAAACCCTGGCCACCAAGCGCCGCGTTCTCGGACCCGATCATCCCGAAACGCTTCGCTCAATGAACACGCTTATGGCCATATTGAGCGACGAGGGCAAGCTCGACGAAGCCCTGGCCCTTGAAGAGCAGGTGGTGGCAGCGCGCACGCGCGTCCTGGGCCCCGACCATCCGCTTACGCTTTCGGCGATGGGCAATCTGGCCAACATTCTCAGCCGCCGCGGCGACTTGAAGCAGGCGCAACAATTGCAGGAACAGGTGCATGCGACCGATGTCCGCGTGCTGGGCTTGAATGCTCCCCAAACTGCGCTCGCCACCTACAACCTGGCCGGCGTTCAGCTCCACGAAGGCCATCGCGACGAGGCGCTTCGCCTGCTGCGTGATTCCGTTGATCACGGCCTGCCGCGATGGGTCATTGCCGGCATGGCAACCGATCCTGATCTCGCCGCGTTGCACGGCGATCCGCGATTTGACGCTCTCCTGGCTTATGCAAAGAGCCGTTCATCCACGGCCTCGAAATAAGCGTGCTAATCGACGTCGCGTTGCGCCCGCGCTTCCTTCACCATGATGAGGAAGCGGCGCGCCAATTCATGAATCCTTTCATCCTGGCCCCGCTGGAGAGCTTCCTTGGGCAGCAGCTCGCCGCCCACTCCAATAGCCGTCGCTCCGGCAAGGATGTAGTCGAAGGCTGTCAGCTGATTCACTCCGCCGGTCACAATCAAGGGAATTTGGGGAAGAGGCACTTTGAGCGCGCGCACATAGTGCGTTCCGCCTGCCGTAGCCGCCGGGAAAATCTTCACGAAGTCCGCTCCCGCCTTCCATGCGTCGATCACCTCGGTCGGTGTCAGTGCTCCGGGAAAGACGACGACATCCTGTCGCTTCGCGCAAGCTACCACCTCCGGCACAAAGCCTGGGCTGGTCAGGAACCGCGCCCCCGCGTCGATCGAGCGTCGTGCCGACTCCTCATTGAGAACCGTCCCCGCTCCCACGACCAGGTCCGGGTAGCGCTTCACCAATTCTGCGATGACCTCGGGCGCCTGTGGTAACGTCAATGGAATTTCGACCAAGGGAATTCCGGCTGCGTAGAGGGTTTCTGCGGCAAATCGCGCATGCTCAGGTACCTTGACACGCGCACACGGCACGATGCCAATGTCACGAATTTTTTGACGAACATCCCTGCTCTGCATCTGTCCTCCACTCCGGCTTGTCTTAATGCAGGGCGATGCTGAGAGCTGCGGTTGCGCCAAGCGGCCGGCAGCGCCGCGATCTATTCACCTGCAAACTCCGCTTCATGAGCCGGCAGAATGTCGTTCTTGCGCGAGACCCACACGTAGAGCGTGGGGAGTAGGAAGATGCTCATAGCCAGATTGGTCATCAGTCCGCCCACAATCACAATCGCAAACGGGCGTTGCGAATCGGATCCGATGTCGTGCGAGAGTGCGGCGGGCAACAGGCCCAGCGTCGCCACCAGCATGGTCATCATGATGGGGCGTAAGCGCAGCACTGCGCCGCGCACTGCGGCATCCTTGATGGTGTAGCCGCTGGCCCTGAGCTGGTTGATGTATTCCAGCATGATGACGCCTGTCTGCACCGAGACGCCGAAGAGCGCCAGGAATCCAACCTCCGACGAGACGCTGAAATTGGTATGCGTGGCCAGCAGGACCAGCACGCCGCCCAGGCTGGCCATGGCCACCGTGGCCAGAATCAGCAACGCCCACTTGAGCGACCGATACATGCTGTACAGGATGATGAAGATCAGAAGCACGGTGAGCGGCACGATGATGGCCATGCGCGCCTCGGCCCGGACCTCGCTCTGGTACTCGCCCTCCCAGCCGAGGTGATAGCCACGCGGCAGTTTTACCTGGTCGTTCACTTTTTGAATGGCCTCGCGCACGGCATCGCCCAGGGCGCGGTCGCGCACGCTGTACTTGATGGCCACATAGCGCTCGTTGTTCTCGCGATAAATTTCGGATCCTTCGTCGGCTTCGCGCACATCGCAAAGCTGAGCCAGCGAAACGCGCTCGCCTGAGGGCGACAGCAAGCGGATGTTCTCGATTGCCTCCCGGGTATCGCGGTACTGCGGCAAATAGCGCAACGTCAGGTTGTAGACTTCTTCGCCGCGCAATACCTGCGTGAGGGCGTTGCCGCCTACCGCGGTTTGTACGGCGTCTTGCACGTCGGCCACGTTGATTTGCCAGCGTGCGGCCTTGGCGCGGTCTACAGTCACGTCGAGATCGGGCTGGCCGGTGACCTGAAATACCCCCAGGTCGGTAATGCCCCGCACGCGGCTCATCACGGTTTCAACCTGGTCTGCCAGATCTTCGAGCGTGTGCAGATCGCTGCCATACACCTTGGTCGCCAGCTCGCCCTTCACGCCGCTGACCGCCTCTTCCATGTTGTCTTCGATGGGTTGGGAGAATCCCCAAATCACGCCAGGGAACTTCTTCTCCAATTCATCCTGCATCGAGGCGATCAAATTGTCCTTGTCTTCGTGGAAGACCGGCCGCCATTCTTCCTTCGGCTTCAGTCCGACAAAGTATTCGGTGTTGAAAAATCCGGTGTGATCGGTTCCGTCGTCGGGGCGCCCGGTTTGGCTGGTGCACTCGGTGGTTTCGGGAAACGAACAAAGCAGGAGCCTGGCCTGGTTGGCGATTTGGATGCTTTGGTCCGGCCCCACGCTTTGCTCCAGGGTTCCGCGCACCCACAACGAACCTTCGTCCAGGTGAGGCAGAAACTCGGAGCCGATGACGCCGCTGAAAGCGAGAAAGGCAGCCAGTACAAACGCAGCCACGCCCACGCTCAACATCAGGCGGTGATGTTCGATGGCCCAAGTGACGCCGTTGCGGTAACGCTCCCGCAGATACTCCATGGCGGGGTTTCTCCACTCCTTTGCGCCTTTGCTGAACAACATGGAGGCCAGAACGGGCGCGATCAGGATGGAAAAGATGAGTGCGCCCAGCAGCGCAAACGCAACGGTCCACGCCATGGGCCGGAACAACCTTCCCTCCACGGCCTGCAGCGTAAAGATGGGCAGATACGCAGTAATAATGATGGCGATAGCGTAAAACACCGGGCGTTGCACTTCGTGCGCAGCGTCGCGAATCTTTTGCGCCGGCGTGCGGGTGTTATCGTTCCGCGACAGATGGCGAACGATGTTTTCCACCATCACCACGGCGCCGTCGACCACCATGCCGAAATCCAACGCGCCCAGGGAGAGCAGGTTGGCGGGAATCTGGCGCAGGTCAAGACAGGTGGCAGCGAAGAGCAGCGAAAAGGGAATGGTGCAGGCCACAATGAACGCGCCGCGCACATTGCCGAGGAAGAGAAACAGAATAATGACCACCAGGATCATGCCCGCGCCGAGGTTATGCAGCACCGTGTGCGTGGTGAAGCGGAGCAGATCGCTGCGGTCGATGAACGCCTGAAGGGTTACGCCCTTGGGCAGGATCTGATCGTTCATTTGCTTGACCTTGGCGTTGACGCCGTCGAGCGTAGGCTGCGCATTGGCGCCCTTTTGCAGCGCCACAATTCCCGAGACCACGTCGTCGTTGTCGATTAACCGGCCATCTTTGGCGCGAAAGGCGTCGCCGAACTGGCCCAGCCGGATCATGGGGCCTTGTTCGACAACGCCGAGATCCTTCACGCGGATCGGCGTACCCGCCTTGGTGGTGATCACCGTGTCCCCGATGTCCTGAACGTTGCGCACCAGGCCGACCTCGCGCACGTTCACTTCCTGCTGGCCCTCCTGGATAAAGCTACCGCCGCCGTTGGCGTTGTTATTTGTCAGTTGCTGCTCTACCTGGGCGATGCTCAGCCCGTAGTCGATCAGCTTCTCCGGATCGAGACGGACCTGGTATTCACGCGTCGGTCCTCCGAAAGGATTGATATCCACGACGCCGGGAACCGATTTCAGGTTCTTCTCAACCACCCACGTTTCCTGCGTCTTCACGTTCATGACGTCGTATTCGGGGTTGGTGCTGCGCAGAGTGTAGAAGTAAATCTGCCCCACCGGACTCCAGTCGGTTCCCATCTGCGGCACAATGTTGTTGGGCAGCGTCACCTGCGCCAGCCGCTCCATCACGCGTTCCCGGTTCTCGAAGTCGGTGGTGTCTTCACCAAAAACCATCTCCACCGTCGATAACCCGAAGATCGACCACGAGCGCACGTGGGCGATGCCGGGAATTCCGTTCATGATGGTCTCGATGGGGATGGTGACCTGTTGCTCGATTTGCTCGGCGCTGATGCCCGGCCACTGCGCAATTACATCGACATAATTGTTGGCCACGTCGGGATAAGCTTCGACGGGAAGGCGATGAAAGGAAACCATGCCCCACCCGAAGAGCAAAATCCCGAGGGCCAGGATGAGGAAGCGGCTCCGAAGTGCGAAGTCGACCAGCCTCCGAATCATTGCGCCTCCACCGTAGCTTCAAGGTTCAAGACGTCCTTGACCACTTGCTGTCCCGGCGGCAGCTCCGACAGGATTTCCTGCTGGCCTCCCGGCAGCATGTTGCCGCCGTCAACCGGCACGCGCTTGAATTGCCCTTGCCCCGCCGGCTCAAACACCCATTCACGGTCGTGCAGGTGAAGGATTGCGGTCGCCGGCACCGTAGCGTGCGTTACCTTGGTCCGGCTCAGCAATGTCGCGGTGGCAAACATCCCCAGGCGAAGAATCCCGGGATTGGCGACCTCGAT
This sequence comes from Acidobacteriaceae bacterium, assembly GCA_030042915.1. Next base: position 3,384 of record JASHYS010000285.1, on the reverse strand, counting down.
ACGCACCTTGGCAGTGCGAATGGTGGGATCCAGAACGGGCCCGATATCGCTGACTCGGCCGGTAAGCGACTGGCCGGGATACGCAGTCAGCTTGATCTGCGCTTCCTGCCCCAGGTGCACCTTCGCCAGGTCGTTCTCGTAGACATCGCAAAGAATCCAAACTGAGCTCAGGTCGGCGATGGTGAATGCCGTAGCGGTTCCTGAAAGCGACACACCCGTCGCGGCTGCCTCGGTAATGTTCTGCGCCACGATGACGCCGGTGGCCGGCGCGTACACATTCACAATGGGGCTGGGCTTTTCCTTGTCTACACCGAAGATCTTCAACTGCTCTTCCGCGGCAACCAGGTCGGCTTTGGCATCCTTCTCGGCATCCTCGGCCTGTTCCACCATCGCCTGCGAAATCGCTCCGTGCTGATAGAGATCCTGCGCGCGCAGGTACGCTTTATTGGCCAGCTGTTCGTCTGCCACGGCCTTCACATAGGTGTCGAAGGCGCCGCTGATGTCGGGGCTCTGCACGCTGAACAGCAGCTGGCCCTTCTTTACGTAGTCATCGAGCCGCGCCTTGATGTCGACCACGCGGCCATTGGCCATGGAAATCACGGGAATTTCACGCGCAATATCGGGGAACACCGAACCCGTTACATCCAGCTTGTCCGGTTCGTCGATGCGGCCGGCAGCCACCGTGGGATATTGTTCCGGATGATCCACATTCACAATGCCCGCGTCGCCGGTTTCCACGGCCTGCGCGGGAGACGCCGCGCCGCTGGCCGGGTCGAAATTCTTCTTGCACCCCCCCAGCAAAAGCAAAGCGGTCACACAGCACGTGACTTTGAAAATGGGATACCTCGTCATGGGATCACCTCGCGTCCGACGGCAAGATTGAGTTGGCCGGCAGCGGTCAAATATGCGCCCAGCAGCTGCGCATAGGCCAGTTGCACTTGCCGGTAGTCGCTTTGCGCATTCAGAAAGTCCATCAGCGAGGCTCCGCCGTGGAAGTAGGCATAGCTCACCGTGTCGCGTACCCGCAGCGCCTCGTCGTTGTACTTTTCCTTGTAGGGCTTCAGCAGAGCGATATTGCTGCGCACCAGCTCGTAGGCCGTGTCCACGTCGCCGAATACCTGCGCACGCGCGGCTTCGCTGGCCTGCTGGCTGCGATCAATGTCGATCAGGGTGCGCTTCTTCTCCCCCTGGTTGCGGTCGAAGATGCGCAGTGGAACGCTTACGCTCAGGCCCAGCGTGTTTTCATCGTATGCATTGTTGAAGGAGGGGTTGTTCGTATACCAGACGCTCCAGGTCGGGTCGGTTGATCCGTTCGAGATGGCCAGCTTGTGGTTGGTCTCTGATTGCTGAATGGTCTGGAGCGCCGCCGCGAGATCTGGACGCGCCGCCAGCGCCGCGTCGCGATAAGCATCCAAAGGCTGGAGATTCTCACTGAAATCGAACGGTCCCGTCACGTCGAACTGGTCCACTGGCGTGCGATCGTCGATCAATTGCAGCAGCTGAATCTTGGCCGTGCGCAGGTTCACAATGGCCGTCTCGATCTCCGACTCGTATTGCACGCGCAGCAGCTCGATGCGGTCGAAATCGATTTGCGCAATGTCGCCTGCTTTCAGGCGCTCGCGGCTGACGTCGATGATCTTGTCGTAGTACTCCAGGTCGGCTTTGGCCAGATCGAGAACAAACTTGGCCTGGAGCGTGGCCACAAAGGCCGTGCGCAGGGTGAACACCATATTTCGGTCCAGGTCTTCGTGTTGCGACTGCGTGATGCGCGTGCCTTCCTGCGCGCTCTCCAGGCGGAGTTCGCGCTTGTGATCGCGCTCGTGCAGGTAACTGAAGTTTGGCTGCCACTGGGTTCCTGCCAGCGGCTCCCACACACCGCGATAGGGAGCCAGCTGCGTGCCGTCGGTGGAAAACGTGAACTGCGGGTTCGGTCTGAGGAATGCCGTGATCTCCTCGGCCTTCATCTCGTCGACGTTGTCGGCATCCGCCTTCAGCGCGGGATTGCTGGCTTCAAACTTCGCCCTCACTTGATCCCACGTCAGGGCCTGCTGCGCAAATGCTGGGACGCTCGCGACGAGCAAAAGCAGGCTCAAAGCACGCGCGCAGGCGGCTCTGAAATTCGATTTCGAATGGCGCATGGTTTCTCCGGTAGATTCCATTCTCGCGCATCGGTCGGACGAATCGAAACAGGCAGGTCTCTTCGCGAAATTCAATTTTGAGAATAGAAGAAACGCCGGGTCAATAAGACCTATCTTTCGGCGGTTGATGCTATCGACAGGACAAGCCAAGGCTATCTTTCGGACAAACAGCAGCTTGCCATCAGATTCTCTTTACAATTTCCATATGTAATCTATATCTGGCCTTTATAAACTACGTGTGGGCGCGAATTTGCGATGACTGGCAACTGAATCTTGCCGCATGCATTTGCGGGCCCTCGCAGGTGAACATGTTTGCATTGTTGTTTCAGGGGAGCCGCGGAGTCGTTCTCCTTAAAGCAGCTATCCTCATCGCCGTGGTTGCGCTGGTCGACTGGTGGGTCATCGGCGAGGTGGCGCTCGGATTCCTCTATCTGATTCCCATGCTGCTGATCGGCAGCGTTGCGGGACGGCCAACGGTGGTCGCCGCTGCGGGGCTCTGCACGTTTCTAGCGGAGCGGTTCGGCGATCTTCCCTGGAACGTGCGCATGGGAACTTCGCGCGTGGTCATTCACTTCGCAGCCTTCGTCGTTGCCGGCCTGTTTATCCGTGAAGTGAATTTGAGCCGGCGCGCCGCCGCCGAAAATCTTCACGAGATTGAGCGCGAGCGCGATGCGCGCCGCGACGCCGAGGAGCAACTGGAGATCCTCATCGAGAGCTCTCCTGTGGCCATCGTCACGGCCGACGCTGCCGGCTCAGTGCTGATGGCCAACGGAGCTGCACATCGCATGTTGGGCGCCGCGCCGGGGATGCTGCCCGGAAAGCCGATCGACGGCTATTTCCCGGCCCTCAAGAACATCCCCATGAACGATACTTCGCTGCAACTTCTGCGCGCGGTGATGCAAGCGCGCGGGCTGCGCGAGGATGGCGAGGCTTTTCTTGCCGACATCTGCTTCTCGACCTATCAAACCCGCGCCGGCGCGCGATTAACCGCGATGGTGCTGGACATATCGGAAGATCTCCGCGCTCACGAGGTCTCAGGATTGCACCAGCTCCTGGAAGGCTCGCGTATCGCCGTCAGTGCTCTGGCGCACGAGATTCGCAATGTCTGCGGCGCCATCGCCGTGGTGCATCGCAACCTGAAGCAGGCTCCATCGCTGGCCGGAAACAAGGATTTTGAGGCGTTGGGCAGCCTGGTGGTTGCCTTGGAGCGGGTGGCCAGCGTGAATCTTCAGCGGCCAGCCACCGA
>JASHYS010000284.1 GCA_030042915.1 Acidobacteriaceae bacterium | reverse complement strand
TAGGCGAATAAATAGCGAAAGTCGAGCGATTCGCGCATGTGCCGCAGCGGCTGCAGGGCGGAGAATTCGTTCAGAAAAGCGCGTTTTCCTGGTCAAAACCTGCACTTCTGCAGCATCAAATCGAGCGATTTTTCAGATGTTAGTGCTGATTCTAAAGTAGTTATAGTCTCATCCACGCCCAAAAAAATCTAAGTAGTGGCTCAGCTGAGCGAGTACCGGTGATCTCCATCACTCCGAGCTCTGCCGATCGCTGCTATGTTTCCCCCAATGCGCACCTTCTGACTTTAGGGAGGGCAGAGGGAACCGAACCCGAAACGATTGCCGGGTTCGGTGCGCATTCCGAAGCGCTCCTCTCTTTCGCTACGGGCTACTGGCTATTGGCGATTGGCTACCAGGCTGCCTTTCCGGGTTCCGCTGTGCAAAAACCGGTAGTGAAACCTTTTCAAAATATGATTAAAATCACAAATGTTCGTATGCACGTCGCTCGTGTTCGCATTCAGGTTCGCTTCGGCGCGCCGGCGGACGGCGGCATAAGCTCATCCATGATCGGGCCGGATGAGTGGTCTTCTTCTCCAGAGAGCTGCGTCGCACCTCTTACCCCAGAAAGAGGAGGCGGGCCTGTGGCTTCTATCATCGACAAGCTGAGAATGAAGACATTGAAAGGGCAGATCGAAGCCCTGCGCCTTGAGAGCGTCGCGCTCGCTACTCAGTTCGAGGCCGCCCAAACCAACACAGAAAAAGCCCGGCTTGCTCGCCGCTACGATCAGGCGCTGAAGCAGACCCACGCCATGCAGCTCATACTTGAACTGCTTGAGCGCAAGCAGCGCGAAGCCGGCGGTGCGGTCGCGACCGAGTAGACCCGTGGTTTGAGCCAACTGCTAGCTGTCCGCTCTCAGCCGGTTAAGCGTTCACTGCGAATGCGATCTGCGACCTGTTCGCTACTGGCTATTGGCTACTGGCTGCTGGCTGCTCTTAGTGCTTCGTCCATCCGTGCATTCCCGCTTCAAAGCTGCGCCGGTCCAGGCGCGGCAGGCTGCGCGCAATTTTGCCGGGAATGATCGGGTAGTGTCTGGCCGCGATCAGCGCCTCGGGCACGCACCACACATCTTCCTCTGCGGTCATCCAGTGCTGGCCATCCAGGCGCGCCAGGTTGACGGGCCGGGAATACGCGCGCAGGGTGCGCTCGCCGCGCAGGTTGTAATAGTGGTCGAAGTAGCTCAGCGCCAGCTCGCGCACCGTGCGGTAAATGGGCGCGCGAAAGCGCAGGCCCGCAAAGTTCGACTTGGCAATGCCGCCCCAAAGCCCGCCCTCGCGAAAGACGGCCACCACGTGGTCGTCGTCGCGCACGGCTTCCAGGTCCATCAGCAGCGGCGGATAGCCGTTGACGCGCAGCGCCGCAGCCGCCACCAGCGCTCCCTCAAGGCAATGCCCCTTGCGCTCGCGCAGCACGTGCGCAGGCGACCACGCCGTGTTTGCGTACTGGTAAGGAATGGCGTCGATAAACTTCTGGATGCGCGCCGGCGTTTTCAGCGCGCGCAGCGTGCGCAGATCGCCCGGCGCCAGGCCGAAGCTCTCGCGCGGCGCGCGGAGCTTTCTCTTCTTTGGCAGTTCCCTTCTCCGCCCAGCCAATCCCAACTCCCATTGCAATGGTCCCGGAGATTATATCGAAGCCATACAGCGGGCCCACGCAGAGGCGCAACATGAGTGAGGCGATCTCACAACGGCGGCCTGAGCCCGGAGGGAGCGGGGGCCTTCAGGCCCCTGAAACCGGAGCGCGAAGAATCGCGGCCTTCAGGCCCGGAATGGAGCTTGATCGAAATCGGCCAGCAGCCAGCCGCAATTTCTTGCTTGACGCGCGCCCCGCTGCCTTGGAATGGTGAATGCAGCGCTCCCCGAGGAGGTCGAATTCGTGACACGCTTGATGGCGGTCCGCTGGGCGAGTACGGTGCTGTGTGCAGCATCATGTCTGCTGCCGGCGGTCCTCGGCTCGCGGCCTGCAGCCGCACAGCAGCTTTGGGCAGCTGTCGCCATCTCGCCGACGACCCTCTATAACGGCGCGGCTCATGCAAATCCTTCGCAGGCCGAGGCCGAGCGCAGCGCCGTTCAAAGCTGTGCAGCGACGGGCGCCACAGACTGCAAGGCCGTTGGCGCGGTTTCGAGCGGGTGTCTGGCGCTGGTGAGACCCACGAAAGCAGTCTTCAATCAGTATGGATTGGGCACAGGTGCGACGCGCGAAGCAGCCGCGACAAGTGGCTTGGCCGCATGTGTGAAGGCAGGCGGCCTCGATTGCGTCCTGGTCGAGGCGCCATGCGCCGACGACGACCCGCGCTGGCTGTCGCCGTTTCCGTTGCCGCCGCCTGCGGTACCTCCCCTCCCGGTCGATTCCGCCCTCGTGGGCATTTGGAAATTCAACGTCGGCCCGGGCGGCATCTGGGTGTGGCAGATCGCGGCCAACGGCACCTACACCTTCTACAGTGAGGCCGGAGACAACGCACCTTCCCACGACGGCTCCTTTACCGCAAGCAATGGAAAGTACACGCTGCACTCCTACAGCATGCAGTGGGATGACCAGGGAACCTACACCGTCGAGCCCGGCGGCAACTCGGTTGTGTTCGCAGGCAAGCTCGGCACCGGCACCTGGCTGCGGAATTCAAACAACCCGATCCTTAATCCCGGCGCTCCCGGTGTCCGGAAATAGGTCTGCCCGACGACGTGCCGCGATGTGATTTCGGAGGGAGCGGGGGCCTTCAGGCCCGGAATCGAGCTTGATCGAAATCGGCCAGCAGCCAGCCGCAATTTTGTGCTTGACGCGGTGTCTGCTGTCTTGGGATGGTGGGTCTAACCTTCCCCCCGAGGAGGTCGAACCATGCGGAGGTCAATCGCCGTCGTTGGTTGGACGTGCGTAGCAGCATTCGTGGGAATCGGTCTGCTCAAGACCATGTCCACGCTGCCGGTGGCGGCGCAAGGAACCCTCTGGGTAGCCGTTGCCATTTCTCCCTCGGTGGGGAATTATGGAGCCTCGACCCCCCAGCCATCTTCAGACGCGGCATCGCAGATGGCCCTGAAATACTGCGCGATGTACGGCGCCAAAGATTGCAAAGTTGACTATTCTACCTGGGGCGAGTGTGTGGCGCTCGCAACGCCAGCCAAGTTTATCGCGAGCCATTATGGGGGTGGGTGGAATCCATCGCGCGAAGTGGCTGCTGCCCAAGCGCTGTCGGCTTGCAACAATGAGCCTCCGGGCAACCTTGACTGTGCGGTGCGCGTCTCACCCTGCTACACCGACGACGCGCGCTGGGCTTCGCCGCTACCGCTGCCGACAACAGGCTTTCAGCCGGGATCGGTCGATCCCGACCTGGTGGGCTATTGGAAGGCTAACGTCAGCGGAGGCCTGTGGATCTTGCAAATCGCGGCCAACGGCACCTACACCTTCCACAGCGCGGCCCCAGCCTCTCCCGGCAACCAGCCGATGCACAACGGCACGTTTACGGCCAGCAACGGCAAGTACACGCTGCACGCCATCAGCATGGTCCTGGATGACCAGGGTACCTACGCGATTCAAGGCTCCTCGATGGGAACGCTGCAGATGGACGGGAAGCTCTGGTCAGGCACGTGGTATCGCACCGGGCTGGACCCGGATCCGTAAAAGCAGCTTTCACTTGTTGGCTAATGGCTATTGGCTACTGGCTGTCTTTGCACCCCACCCTGGCGGAAGACCGGAATCTTCCGCCGGGATGGAGCGAACGAGCTCGACACTCCCCAGAGTCGAGATCGAACTTATGCGCTCATGAATCCCAGATACGGACTCGAGCCGAAGTTAGCAAAGTTGGGAAACACAGTTTGTATCTGGCTGTTGGAAAGACCGAACCACTGCGCCAGCGTGCCCGCGTACTGTTCCACTGCGGTGGTCGGAATCAGCCGGCCCTCGCCCACGTCGTTGGCCTGGTTCACGCCAACAATGGGATACGTCCCGTACATGTTCTGGCCTTGCACCGCGCCGCCGATCACGAAATGATGGCTGCCCCAGCCGTGGTCGGTGCCGTTGCTGTTGCAGGTGAGCGTGCGCCCGAAGTCCGAAATCGTGAACGAGGTCACGTTGTCGCTCAGCCCCATGCCCACCATCAGGCCGTCGAAGTACTCAAACGCCGCACCCAGTTGCGTCAGCAACTGCGAGTGAATCTGCGCCTGGTTGTTGTGCGTGTCAAAGCTGCCCAGCTGCACGTAGAAGATTTGACGCGTGACGCCCAGGCTGGCGCGACCGGCAATGATGCGCGCCACCGTCTGCAGCGAAGCCGCCAGCGGATTGTCTGTCAGCTTCAGCGTCACCGGGTCCATATACTGCGGCGGGTTGGCCACGCCGCCCGCGCCCGCCGGAGCCATCGCCGTAGCCAGCATGGCTTGCGCCTGCATGGAGCGGTTGATCACCACTTCATACTCCTGCGCAAACAGATTGCTTTCTTCCGCCGTCAGAATGGAGTTGAGCGGATTCACCGAGGCCGCCAGTCCAAAAGGCGGCTGCTGCAGCCCGTAAATCGGAATCGGCCCGGCCGGCGTCACGTTCAGCTGGAATGAAGTTTGGCCCGCGAGGAACAGCGCATTCCCCGACGTCGAGATGCACGTGAACATGGAGTTCGAATTCATGTTCATGGCCTCAATGGCGTCGGCCACAGCCCCGCCCCACCCCACGTGTTCGCCGCTGCCCAGGTTCGACGCGATCGCCTGCCACGCCGCCGTCTGATCGAAGTGCGAGAACAGCGAGTCAGGCAGCACCACGGTGTTGTTGTCGATCTGCGTCTTGGTCGCCGGCACCACCAGCGTCCCGGTATTGGCCACGATGGCCGCGCGCCCCGCGTTAAACAGGGTCTGCACGCCGCCGAGATAAGGATTCAGCGCGAAAGTGCGGCCGGTTTGCGGCGTCTGCAACGTGATGGGCAGCAGCTCATTCAGCGGATAAGCCAGGCCCGGCGCGCCCGAGCGAGCCGAGACGAACGCCGCATACGAGTCGGTATCCGTCGCGATTACCGTGCCGTGACCGTCGTTGCCGCCCTGCAGATAAACGCACACCAGCGCGCGGTAATCCGTCCCGCTGCTCTCCTGCGCCATGGCGGCCAGCGAGTTCAGCTCAAGAAAGAACGGGCTCACATAAAAGC
>JASHYS010000283.1 GCA_030042915.1 Acidobacteriaceae bacterium | reverse complement strand
GGGGTGGAGCAATTTCCTCCTGTGCCAGAGCGCGCGCGGTAAATAGAACCGCCGCCAGCAGCGAAGCAGCCAGCGGGAGCAATTGGCGCGATGAGTTCATCATAACTTTCCTTTCATGGGTGCGGCGCGCTACTGGTAGTTGCCGATGAGGACAAAAGGCGCCCAGTAGTATGGATGGGCGTAGCCGAGGCTGGAAGTTTGCGTCGAGGGTTGGCCGACGGATTCGAAGCCGCGGCCGGTATTGGCGCCAGTTGCTGCAGACGCGCCGTGCAGAAAAGCAAGCTGAGCCTGCCGCAACGCCTCGGCCTTGCCCTTGGCGGGATTCTTCACCCAGCGATCGTAAAAGTCGCTCATGATGCGGCTGGTCGACAGGTCGTTCACGTCCCACAGAGTGGCAAGAACCGCTCCAGCGTCCTTTTGCTGCGCAACCATGCCCAGGCTGTCCATCTCGAAGCCGTTCCGCGACGTGTAATCCTTCGCCGTGCTGCAGGCCGAAAGCGTCAGAAGCCGGGTTCCGTGGAAGGTGACGGCCGAATTCTCCATCTCCGAAAGGTTCCACTCAAAACCCTTCGCGTCGCCCGTGTTGTTGCCGCCCATCAACAGGAAGGGTTCATTGCCGGTGCCCGCGATCAGAACGAAGTGGCTGGCGATGTGAACCACAGGGAATCCGCCGCCAGAGCCGAGTGCGGTCTTCAATGCGGCCAGCGTGAATTGTTCGTCGGGCAGGATTTTGCCCTGCATGGGGCCGTGCGAGTCGGGGACGGAAGGATCGTGCGCGACCGAATCGAGCTCGGGAATCACACCGGGCAGCGCCGGCATCCCGTCGTAGGGCTTCGACAGACCCATTGCCAGCGCCAGAGGCGCGGCGCCCATTGGCACGGGCGCATCCGCGATGTGAGCGTAGCTTTCTGGCGTGAAGAGAACATTGTGGAAGCGTTCGACCATGTAATGGTTGCCGTCGTAGAGCGCGCCCATCGGCACGTAGCGCAATGCGTCGTCGAGCGACCACAACAGCGTAGGGACGTTGTCCTGCGCCCCGCTTGCCGCTTCGATGCTCTTGAGTTCGCTTTCAAACGGCGCCGCGATCATGGCGTAGAGCTGATTCAGCTGCGACCGCGGATCGGTGGAGGGCGAGCCGATGGCTTTGAGCGCCTCGAGCGCCTTGCTGCGGAGATCGGCCGAGGAGGCGGCGAGTTCAAACTTCTTGCGCGAATTCGCAGTGACCACGATCGCATAAGCGCGATCTTGACCGAGCAGCATACGGATGCCGATCACGTTTTGCCCGAGTTTGGCGAGTGACATTTCGAGAGAGCTTTGCGTCGAGTCCGCCGTAGACTGGCCAGCGACAGACTGCTTGTCGAGTTCCGCAACGATCGTATGGTCGAAGCGATCCTGAATTGCCGACCGCGCCTGCAATAGGTTCGCGTCCAGCGTTTTCAACTGCGCATCGTCGGCGGCATTGCGCGTGGAATTCGCTTCCAGTTGTGCAGCTTCGAGATTCCACTCCTCGATATCGCGGGCCTTTTTCTCCAGATCTGGCAGCAGCGATTCGATCTCCTGCTGGACGGGCGAAAGCTTCGGCCTTTCCATGGCGCCCGCGCCCGGACCTGAGCCGGGGACGAGATCATTGAGTTCCTGCTCCTTCAGGAGGTCGAGAATCTGCTCCGCCTCGCCCAGGCGCCCGGCTTCAACCAGCAGTTCGGCCAGCGCGCGATAAGCGCCGGATTTCGATTGCGCGAACCCGGCTTGAAGGCTCTTGTCCAATCCGGTGATGTTTTTTCGAATCGATTGATACGAGTTGACTGCTTCGAGGCCGAAGAAGATGGCCTCCTCAAAGCGATGCTGCTTGCGAGAGTCCATCATCAATGAGGTCTCGATGGCTCCCTTGACCTCGGGGTCGTCCACAGCCTTTGCCAGATCGAGAGCGGCCAAAGCGCTGGCCAGCGAACTTTCGGGCTGTTCGAGCGCCGAATACGACCAGGCGATGGTCATCAGATCCTGTGCTTCGTTGCGCTGATCTTTCACCTCACGCCAGATGGCCAGCGCCTGCAACTCAAGCTTCATGGCCTCGGCTGGCTCTCCCAGATCGGTGTGATCCCTGCCCAGGTTGTTCAGCGTCATGGCTTCGCCGCGCCGGCTCCTGGTTTCGCGAAAGATAGGCAAGGCCTGATTGTCGTATCCCAGCGACTTGCCCGGTTGCCCAAGATCGGCGTAGGCTCGCCCGATGTCGCTCAGCGCAAGAGCCTCACCGTTGCGATTGCCCACCTCGCGCCAGATAGGCAGCGCCTGGTTGTAATAGTCCATCGCGCTCTGCTGTTGGCCAAGGTCGCGGTAGACGCGTCCGATGTCGTTGAGGGTAAGCGCTTCGCCCTCGCGGCCGCCGATTTCGCGCCAGATGGCGAGCGCCTGGTTCAGCGACTCGAGCGCCTTCTGCTTTTGCCCAACCTCCGCGTACGCCGGACCCATATCGTTCAAAACCAGCGCCTCACCCGCGCGCTCGCCGGCCTCCCGGAAAATTCGAAGGCAGTGATCGAAGTCCTTGAGCGCCTCACGGCCCTGGCCTTCATCGGCGTAGGTTCTGCCCAGGCCGTCGAGCGTTCCCGCCTCGCCAATGGCGCTGGCGTTCACGACGTTGATGTTGGCCTTTGCGGTAAATTTCTCTCGCGCCGCTTCTGATCTTCGTGTGAACCGGCCGGACGGCCCGGTTGACGCGGCTTCAGCGGCCATTGACGTGTCTGGGTTGTCGATGTCATGCCATATCTCCATGGCATCGTTCAGGTTCTTGAGCGCCTCTTCATGCTGGCCAAGGTTCTCGTATACTCGGCCGATATAGGTGAGCGCGTCAGCTTCGCCGGTGCGCTGGCCCACCGTTTGCCACAAAGGCAGAGCCTGGTTGAGATACGACAGGGCTTTGTCTTCCTGCCCCAACTCGGTGTAGACCTGTCCCATGGTATTGAAGGTCATGGCCTGGCCCAGCGCACTGTTCGCCGTCTGCTCGATGGGCAGCGCTTCATTGAGGCAGTCGAGCGCTTTTTGCAATTGACCGGACTCGCGATAAACCGGGGCGAGAAGATTGAGATAGAGGATCAACTCACGCGTCTTGTGACCCGACCTTGCCTTAGCGGCCTGCTGCTCGTACTGCGCGATGGAATCCTTCAGACTTGGGGCTTGCGCGCCGGCAGCGGACGGCAGGCACACGCCGACCACAAGAAGGATGACGAATCTGCGCGCGTTCTTCATTCCCGTTGCCGGCGCACGCCGTCAGGGCTGCGCGGGAGGTGCCGATGGTTGAGCGGGAGCTGTGGTTGGCGCCGGCGCGGCAGACGTATCGCTCTTGTCTTCGCCCGTATTCGCGGGCTTTGAAGGATGCAGCTTGTGCATCTCCTTGGCGCCGGTCCCCGGATCTACCACCCTCACTTTGATGTCCGAGGCGAACATTCCCGAGGACCATTTCATGTAATAAATCTTCCCCTCCACGGCTTGCACCTGAAGTCTCTCAGTCAAACCCCTTGCCTGGTTGACTGCCGCGGCGCTGGACATGATGATGCTGGGTCCGTAGTACATTCTTGCCGCTCCGGCAATGACGACGGTGCCCGGATCCACCTCAGTCCAGGCATATTCGCCGTTGAGCAACGTGGCCAGATAGACGCCGTTGACATAGAGATGATCATGGGCGGCAGAGCCGACGGCCCCCGCTGGCCGGTAAATGCAGATGATCGCCTTGCCCTCGGAGGGTGCTGCCGGCATAGGCGGCATCTCCTTGGCAGGCGCAGCGGCTTGCTGCTGATTCTGGGCGGCTGGCGCGGCTTGTTGCTGATCCTGCGCAGCTGCGGCAAGAAAACCGCCGAAAGCCAACAGCGCGCAGCAGGCCAGCAGGAGGGTTCGAGGCATGCGGAAAGCGCAATTCCCGCAGTGGGTCCCGGCGACAACGCGGTTCGTTCTTCTCATGTCAAGTCTCCTCTCACGGAAGTGGCGTTTCAGTGTGTCGGCTAAATCGAATGGGAACCCGGTTTACGCAACAAATGAAGAACGAGTTGCGAGGCACAGTCAGTGACGCCAATCACATCGGTGAGTGCCGAGATTCAACGGAGTTTGATGTGAAAGAAACTGCTCAGCCAGCGGCCGAGTCGGGCGTCTGGCTCTGCACCGAGCACTTGTCCGGCGTTAGGAAGTTGTGGAGCTATAAGCTAGAGGTTAGAATCTGCCTTTCACACTGGCGGCATTCCATCCACCACCGGCACGCCTGCGGGCGGCGTAAAGTGAAAGGCCTCCGCGGGAACGGGAGCATCGGGCTGCTCGTTGGTGAAAGTGAAGCGAGTGATCGCGCCGTCCGGTTCCTCCACTTCGATTCCGGTAATCACTCCCGCCGCCGTCACCGTCAGCGTCATCCGCGATACGCGTTGTTCCTGGCCCTTGGGTTCACCGCTCAGCGTAAAGTTTCCGTTGGCCGCTCCTTCAAGCTTCAGCCCCGTCACTTCTTTTTCCAACTCCGTGTGGCCCAGCAGAAAGCGTAGCGGCGAGCGCAAGTCGTCCAGGTCCTTGGCTGCAATCCGCTGCACCTGGGCGTCGCCCTTGCTGTAGAAATATGCGTATTTGCCATCGAGCAGGAAGATTTTCCCCGGCGGCGCACTGTAATCCCATTTCATCCGGCCGGGCTTGCGCAGCAGCAGTGTGCCGCTTTCGGTGCGCTCAATCCCCAGGCCCACATAATTCTCGGTGAACCCGGCCTTGAGCGAATGCAATTGGTCGTAATGGCGGTCAACGCGTGCGGCCAGCACCTGCGCGGTGACAGGATTCTGTTGGGCGCGAACACTTCCCGCGGCAAACAGGAGGGCAGTCAGCAGGAAGCCGCGCTTCCACGCCGGCCCGAGCCGCGTCATTGGCCCAGATTCTGCGTGCAAACCGTTCCGCCGCTTGGATCGTACTTGATCTGGCCGCTTTCGTCGGTGCAATACCCGCGGTCGCCGGTCTTTCCCACCGTCTGCGGCGTGCCGGTAACGGTGTAACCGTTGTAGCGATCCACGTTGTTCGACGTCACCTTGTCGGTGCATGTGATGGCGAATACATACCCCTGCTTGAATCCCGTGGCCAGATCGGACGGAATCAACTGGGCATTGGTCGGGCTGGGCGGCCCGGCTTGCGGGTTCCCACCCAACGAGTCCAGTTTGCAGGCAAACCCGTTCGCAGGATAGGTCTCCGAGTACATCATCTCCGCCTGCACGATCTTCTGCAGCGAGTTGACCGCCGACAGGCCATTGGCCCTTCTTGTGTACATGCTGATGCTCGCCAAAGCCATCAAAGAAAGGATCGCGATGATGGCCATCACGATCAGCAATTCCATCAAGGTAAAGCCGTTCGAAACCGCGGAACGGCGCGCGCGATTGCGGCGTGAGATCGATTGCTTGCGATTCATGGTGTTCTTGCGCCTCGTGGGACGGACCCGGCGCCCCGAACATCTCCGAGCCAGAGATTTCCGCTCGTAGGTCAGCCGCCCTGTCCCTTCGACCAAATGCTACATCCTACTGACGCGAAAGGGAAATGAATCGCTCGAAAAAGCAGCTTCCAGCTACTAGCTTCCCGCTGCTAGCTAAGTCGCTGGTCGAGATAGATTTCGACCCGCGTGAGCAGTTGTAAGTAGGGAACGTCCGCCGTCAGCAGATGAAGGTCGGTCGGGCACGAAGAGCTAGCAGCTGCCTTTAGCACACCAGCATGTTGCGCCCAAGCTTCACGCCGTCCAGCCGGCCCAGCAGCGTCACCGCAATTCTCTCAGGATGGAACAAGCGCTGCGCCATGGTCTGCACCTGGTCTGCGTCCACCTGTTCGATGCGCGCAATAATCTCGTCAGGAGTGAAAAACTCCTTGAAGTACATCTCCTGCCGGGCCAGGTTCGCCATGCGCGCATTGGAGCTCTCCAGTCCCAAAAGGATGTTGCCCTTCAACTGGTCTTTGGCGCGCGTCAGTTCCTCGGCGGCGATCGGCACTTCCTTTAGTTTTCTGAATTCCGCCAGAATCAGTTCCACCACCTGCAGTGCCTTGGCTGCCGAAGTTCCCGCGTAGACGCACAGGTTGCCGGTGTCGCGATAGGGGCTCATGTCCGAGTACACCGAATACGCCAATCCCCGCTCCTCGCGAATGGTCTGGAACAGCCGCGAGCTCATGCCACCGCCCAGCACCGTGTTCAGTATCGACGTCGCGTAGCGGCTATCGTCGGTGATGGCCGGCGCCGGCACGCCCAGGCAAATCTGCACCTGCTCCAGCGATTTCTTGTTGCGGAGGATAATACGCGCGCTCGCGATGGGCGCGGAAAGTTCCTGCGGAGCCCGGCCATTCGTAAGCGCAGAAAATCTGTCGGCCACGGCTGCAGTGAACTGGTCGTGATCCAGATTGCCGGCCGCGGAAAACACCATGTTCCCGCCGTGAAACCGGTCGCCGTGATAACTGAAGAGCTGGCTCTGACCCAGCTTGCCCACCGTCTCCGTCGTGCCCAGAATTGGCTTGCCCAGCGGATGCCCCTTCCAAAAGCTCTGCGTGAACAGTTCGTGCACCAGAACGTCAGGATTGTCCTCGTCGATCTTGATCTCTTCCAGGATCACGCCGCGTTCGCGCTCGATGTCGTTCGGCGCGAAAACGGGATTCAGAACCATGTCGGTCAGCACGTCCAGCGCGATGGGCACATGGTCCGACAGAGACTTCACGTTAAAGCAAATGGTTTCCTTGCTGGTAAAAGCATCCAGGTTGCCGCCAATCGAGTCCATTTCGCGCGCGATTCGCTGCGCCGACCGCGATTTGGTGCCTTTGAAGAGCATGTGCTCCACAAAGTGAGAGATGCCATTCATCTCCGCGCTTTCGCACCGCGACCCCGATTTGATCCAGACGCCCATGGCTACCGAGCGCAAGTGATCCATGCGCTCGGTCAGCACAATCAGGCCGTTGGGTAATACCGTGCGGCGAAGATTTCGCTCTGCGTTCATAGGGGCACGCGGAAATTCAATTGCCGAGAATCGATTGTAAGACAACCGCAGCCGGCCGGGGGTCTCCCGAACCTGCAAAGGGATTGGATTAGTTTTGACAAAGTTCAGCCTGGCCCGCAACCGAAAAAATCAACAACAGCTATGATGCTTAGTGACCGACTCCCGCGGTGACCGAAAACTCCCAACTCGTTCATTTAGACTCAGGTGAGCCTCCTCCGGCACCCCGCGAGCCTCTCTTCGGATTGGATGCGGAATCTCTTGCTTCGCTGCTGGTGGAAATTGGGCAGCCCGCCTGGCGCGGTCGGCAGTTGGCTGAAGCCCTATATCATCAGTGGCTTACGGGCATTTCTGTACTCACCACTTTCCCTTTGCCACTGCGCCGCAAGCTGGCTGGCCTGGGCTGGCGCGTCGGCCGCCCGGCTATCGCCAAAGCCTTTCAATCGGCCGATGGGACTGAGCGGTACCTGATCGCATTTGAAGACCCAGGTCCAAAAGCTGAAACGGCGGAAGCCGTTTGGATGCCGGAGGGCGACGGCGGCGAGGCCGGCGACCGAACTGGCGAAGACGCAGAAACGGAGCGTCCCACTCAAGCTCCGCTTGACCATCCCCGCCTCCGAGCTCCGAATCGGGTTGCCCCATCCTTTCGGTCCGCGTCAGCGGACGAAAGGGTGGGAGGCCACCCCAACCGCCCCTGGTCTCGCGCCACCATCTGCGTCTCTTCCCAGGTGGGCTGCGCCGTCAACTGCCAGTTCTGTCTCACCGCCAGACTCGGCCTGCAGCGCAACTTGACCGCCGGTGAAATCGCCGGCCAGGTGGTCGCTATCCTCGATCGCCACGCAGTTCGCCTGGGCCGCGACCGCGTGAACCTTGTCTTCATGGGCATGGGCGAGCCATTCCTCAATTACGACAATTTCATGGCCGCTGTCCGGCTTCTGGTGCGCGAAGTCGGCCTCAGCCCGCAACGCATGACCGTTTCCACCTCCGGCGTCGTTCCCGGCATCGAGCGCTTCGCCCTTGAGCCGCCCGAGCTGCGTCCCAAGCTCGCCATCAGCCTCAACGCCCCCAACGACCGCACCCGCACCGAAGTGATGCCCATCAATCGCAAGTGGCCCATCGCATCCATCATCGAAGCGCTGCGCCGGGTCCCGCTTCGCCCCCGCGAGCGCCTCACTTTCGAATATGTTCTGCTCGGCGGCGTCACTGACCAGCCGCAGCACGCGCTCGAGCTCGCCACGCTGGTGCGCCGCACCGGCCTCCCGGCAAAGGTGAACCTCATCGCCTGGAATCCCGGGCCTGACTTCCACTACACAACTCCAAATCCCGAGACTGCGGAGCAGTTTCAAAGCATTCTGGTCGACGCGGGCATTCCGGCCTACATTCGCCAGCCCCGCGGCCGCGATATCTTCGCCGCCTGCGGCCAGCTCAAGCGCACCGTAGAAGCGTAAGAGGCGGCTCGTCTGGGCCCATCCGTTACCAAAGTGATGCCCGCCCCGAACAAAGGACACAACGGACGCGGTCTGAAAGTGCATCCTAAAATCTACGGTCCAAGGGCCCAACAATGGCTAATTTCTTCGATTTAGCAATCCTGATCTGTGCCTTGGTGGGCGCAATGGCGTTCGGGATTCTCGCCGCTTACGCAATTCTGCGGCTTTGCTTCGCCCTGATGCGGCAGCCGCAGCGGCCCGCCACTGTGAAGCCCGAGCCGGAAACGGCACGCCTCTCGTAAAGGGCCGTCATCCTTCTCGAATCAACTTCAATTTTGTGGGTTGTTTTGCTGTTGCTGCTGTTGCATCTGCTGCAACTGCTGCTGCCGCTGCTGCATTTCCTGCACAATCTGCTGCGGAGTGCGAACCGGCATCCCGGGTGCCGGCGTCGTGGGTGCAGCCTGAGGAACGGGCGGCGGCTCCGGCTGCTGCGCCTCTTCGAGTGGAGGCTCGTCTTCAGCAGGCGAATTCACGACGGGCGGCGCCGGGCCGGTAGGCGGCGGGCTCAGCACAATTTGGCGCGGGGCACCCTGGCCCAGATCGCCGATCATCAGCACGTTGTAGCCGGAGCCATCCAGCAGCTCCGACAGCACCTCGCTTACCGGACCCGGTCCATACGTCCCAAAAATCCGCTGATCAGGGCCCATCCCTTCAATTTGCGTGCCGGTTATGGTGGAAACTTCCCTGAAAATATCGGCCAGGCTGGAGTTGGAGGCGACGATACGCAGGCCCTGGCTGTCCCATGTGATCGAGGCCTCTGAAGGCTTGTCGTTCGCCGGCCAGTTGGGCGGTGGTGGATCGGCGGGGACTGCAGGAGCCGTCACTGAGGCCGTTGTCACCGTCGCCGGCGTGGAGCTTTTGCTGTGCGTTTTGGGTTTCGTCGCTGCTGCGGCGTGAGTGCCGGGCGCAGTGATGCCTGGCGCGGCCGGAGCCTGGGCGGGTGGAGTTTGCCCGCAAAGCGCCGCGCCGGAAAGAAAGGCAGCGCAAGCCATAAGGCCCGCAGTCACGGCCAAAAATGCGGGCAGATTGCTCGCCAGTCGAGCCAAACGCAGTTGACCTGGCCCATTGCCCCGGGATTCCGTTTTGGGGTTTGCGATGTTTTGCATCGGAATCGGCCTCTGGCGGCAGAACGCAGCGTCCGACCTCCGGCCGCTGCAATCGACTGCCGTACACATATTAGACTAGCAGTGACCGCTGAACGCTCACAGAAAGATGAATCCACGTTTTGTTGAAGTCGAAAACTGAAAGGAACTAGCCTGGAATGCGCTTTTGTTGCGGGATTTTGGCTGCGGCCGGTCTGCTTTTGGCCGCGCAGGCTTTGCAGGCGGTAAGTTGCACGTCGCAGGCCGAGTTGGGGACGCTCGATCGCGATGCGCTTGCGGCGGTCTCCGGACGCCTGGCCAACGACGTGATGGCGCAGGACTTCAACGCCCTCCAATCGGTGTTGCTGCCGCAGGAAGCCGGCGAATGGCCGGGAATGCGCGCCGCCGTGGAGCAGAGCGCGGCGCTGGTCAAGGGCGGCGGTTTTCAGCTCAAGGATCTCTATCTGCTCGACGCCAGCAGCCAGACCGGGGCGGCCAACACGCAGTTTTTCTGCTCCAACGCCAGCGGCTCGCTCACCGTCACCATCACCATGGACTCGCTGCCGCCGGGGCGGTATGCCGTGGTGCTCGCCGAGGCCATCGGCGCGCCCATGGACGGCTGGCTGGGGCTGATTCTGGCCTGGGACGGCGCCGCTACCGAGTGGCGGCTGGCCGGCCTGAACATCCGCCAGGGGGTTTTCGACGCTCACGATTGTGTCTGGTACTGGGTGCGCGGGCGCGAACTGGCCAAAGCCGATCCCTGGAGCGCGTGGTACAGCTACGACGCGGCCCGCTACCTCGAGCTGCCCTTCGATTTCATCTCCTCGCCGAACATGGACGAGCTGCGCAAGGAACAGTCGGCCATTGCGCCCTCGCCACAAAGCTTCTTCCCGCTTTCCATTGCCGATGGTGATCGCACCTGGAAGATCGAAGCCGTGGGACTCGATGCCGCGCTGCACGAGCCCGACCTCGCCGTGGTGTATCAATCCACCGGAGTCACCGATCCGGCCGCGCAGCGTACTGAGGCGACCGCAGTGTTGAGCGCGTTCCTCAAAACGCAACCCGGCATCCGCGCCAACTTCCACGGCCTCTGGGCCTACGCCGAGAAAGACGGCAAGCGCACGCCGGTGATGGAATTGCCGATGAAGCAGATACCGTAGAAGCAGGGAACTGCGAACAGAAAACGGGGACCTGAACAATGTCACAAATCATCGACCTTCGCAGCGACACCGTCACGCGCCCCACGCCCGAGATGCGCGCCGCCATGGCCGCGGCCGAAGTCGGCGACGATGTTTACGGCGAGGATCCCACCGTCAATCTGCTCGAGCGGCGCGCGGCCGAAACCTTCGGGCGCGAGGCGGCGCTGTTTGTGCCCTCGGGCACCATGGGCAATGAAATTGCCATTCGCCTGCTCACGCAGCCGGGCCAGGAAGTCATCGCCGAATCGCGCGCGCACATTCTCGATTACGAAATGGCCACCACCGCGATCTTTTCCGGCTGCCTCATCCGCGCCGTGCCCACCGAAACCGGCATTCTTACCTGGCAGCAGATTGAGCCGGCC
>JASHYS010000282.1 GCA_030042915.1 Acidobacteriaceae bacterium | reverse complement strand
CATGTTGACCTCCGCCTCCCAGTCAACTCAAAGGTTTGACCGATTGGCTGAATGCTACCATAACTTACGTTTCTTCCGTCGCTATCGCCGCGACCGGCTTTTTCGCCGGCGTGCTGGTAATGGTCACTACGCTGGCAATGATGAAGAAGCTGCCCAGAATCGTCCGCATACCCAGCGGCTCGCCGCCCAGAAAATAGCCCAGCACCACGGCCACCACCGGATTCACGTAGGCATAGGTGCCCACGCGCGTGGGCGACTCGTGATGCAGCAACCACACGTAGGCCGTGAAGGCGACAATCGATCCCGCAAAAATCAGATATGCCAAGGCAAGCCACGCCGATCCCGAAACGTCCCGCAGGTGAAACCCGCGCCATTCGCCCGACGTTGCCGAAATCACGGTCAACAAAATGCCGCCCATCAGCATCTGCGCGCCCGAGCTCATCACCTTCGACTCGGGCAGCGGCAGCTTGCGCGCCAGCGCCGAGGCGATCGACCAACTTATGGCGCCGATGATCAGCGCCATCGCGCTCACTGTGTCAACGGGCGTGCCACCCAGCTTGCCCAGGCTGCCTAAATCGATGGAACGGCTCACCAGCACGGCCACGCCCGCAACGCCGGCGAGCAGCGCGGTACTCAGGCGCAGCGTCAGCCGTTGCGTGCGCAGAATGATGATTTCAGCCAGCGCCATAAAAGCGGGAATCGTCGCCAGGATCACCGCCGCGATGCCCGAGGGAATCCGCTGCTCCACCCAGAACAGGATTCCGTAGTCGATGACGAAGATGATGAATCCGAGCAGCGTCGCCGAAAGCCATTGCCGGCCGGTGGGCCAGCGCTCGCCGCGCGCTACGGCCCAGCCAAAAACCAGCACACCCGCCGCCACAAAGCGCATGGCGCAGAACAAAAGCGGCGGAACTTCCCTCACGCCCACGCGAATGGCGAAGAAGGTCGCGCCCCAGACGAAATAAATGATGCTGAAGGCCAGCAGGACCTTCCAGCGCGCGGGTTTTGGATCAGCGGTCGTCACGGCCTTAAAGCCACTCCGGTTTCGTCACACTCCGCAGAGATGTCATCCTGAGCGACCGGACGCCCGCCAGGCGGGCGGGAGGGAGGCGAGGGGTCTGCGGTTGTAGTTCAGCGTGCTGTCGGCATACCGTCTTTCGAATCGCCTTGTCTATATTGTCCTTTATTCGGCCTCAAGTTCTCGTAAATGTGGTCGTTGGCGAGCAGGCAGCGCCTACGCGCGCGCGTTGAAGATTGAATTTAGGGGTTTCTACCAGCTATGCAGCCATTCGGCGTCGCGGCCGATGCGCACCGGCGCATGGAACAGTTCGCTCAAGCGCGCCTCGGTCAGCAATTCTTCGCGCGGCCCGTCGGCCACAATGCGGCCGTCTTGCATCAGAATAATGCGCTCGATCTCGGGAAGAATATCGCCCAGATGATGCGTCACCATCACCAGCCCGGTGCCTTCGCGCGCCAGGCCGCGAAGCGTTTCGCGCAGCTCGCGCTGTGCCGCCAGGTCGAGCGCGTTCGAAGGCTCGTCGAGCAGCAGTTGCCGCGGCCGGTGCACCAGAGCCCGCGCGATCAGGATGCGCCGCTTCTCGCCCGCCGACATGGTGCCCACCAGTTGCTTGGCCAGGTGCGTGGCCTCCATGCGTTCCAGCGCTTCCCGCCCCCGCGCGCGCATCTCTGCAGTGACGTGAAGATTCGGCCACAGCGTCGAGGCCGAAAAGAACCCTGCGATCACCGCGTCCAGGCCCGCAGTGACGGCAGTGCGCTCGCCGGGCAGCTCGCCGCCCATCGGCCCCGCGCTCACCACGCCGAAGTGCCGGCGCAGCTCGGTCAAATCCCAGCGCTCGCGGCCAAAGATGCGCACCTGCATGCCCGGCCGCACCATGGGATAGAGCTGGCACGTCATGGCCATGATGAGCGTGGATTTTCCGCAGCCGTTGGGACCGAGAATGGCCACGTGCTCGCCGGTGCGGATGGAGAGGTTGACGTTGTGCAGGACGACGCGATCGCCGCGCGCCACGTCCACATCGCGCAGCTCGAGAAATTCGGTGCTGTTTGGCGCGTCGCCGCTCATCGATCGCTCCAGGTCTCTAACCGCGTGATTTTGTGTCCATTCCGTGCCCCCGCCCTTTCGCCTTTTTTGGCGAAAGGGCGGGATGCCAGGAACGCAAACAAGACGAATCCATGCGATCGGTGACCCAATCGGCCTCACCTGCTAGATTAAATGGGGTTCACGCGATGAACGATCTTTCCCAATACGTCATCCCCCGCGGATTTGGCTTCGCCGCCGCCAAGGCCGGGATCAAGACTAGCGGACGTCCCGACTTCAGCCTCATCGTGGCCCATGCTCCGGCCGCCGCTGCCGCCGCCTTCACGTCGAATCGCGTAGTGGCCGCGCCCATTGTTGTTGACAAGGAAAATCTGAGTGCGGCCGGCGGCCGCGTGCGCGTGGTCGCCACCAACGCCGGCAATGCCAACTGCGCCGCAGGCGAGGCGGGACTGGCAGCCGCACGCGCGATCTGCGTTGCTGCGGCCCGCGTCTTCAACTGCCCGGCCGAGCAGGTGTTTCCTTCGTCCACCGGCATCATCGGGGTGCCGTTGCCGGCCGAAAAGCTTGTTGCGGTACTGCCCGATATGGCCGCGTCATTGGGCGCTGAGCCCGCGCACTTTCACGAAGCCGCCAAGGCCATCCTGACCACCGACACCGTCGAAAAAACAGCCTTCGCGCTGCTCGATCAGGCAGGCGCCGATGGCGCCGTGACAGAAGTGCGCATTGCCGGATTCGCCAAAGGCTCGGGAATGATTTTCCCCCAGCTCGTGCCGCACGCCACCATGCTGGTCTACATCATGACCGACGCTGCCATCGAGCCAGGTGATCTCAACGCGTACCTGCGTTCGGCCATCGAGGTCAGCTTCAACCGCATCTCGGTGGATGGCGACACTTCAACCAACGACACAGTGCTCCTGCTTGCATCGGGAGCGTCGGGCGTGCGCATCGGCACGGGCGACGCCGCCTTTGCCGAAGCGCTTACTGAAGTATGTAGGTCGCTGGCACGGCAGGTAGTGGCCGACGGCGAGGGCATTTCGCATGTGGTCGAGCTGCGCATTGAGGGTGCAGCCAGCGATGCCGACGCCTTGCTTGTGGCCAGGTCCATTGCACACTCGCCGCTGGTAAAGACGGCGTGGGCTGGTTGCGATCCCAATTGGGGACGGCTGGCCGCGGCTATCGGATACTCCGGCGCACAGGTCGATCCCAGCGGCTTCGACATCCGCTTCGGCACGCTGCCCGTTTGCTCCCATGGCAGCCGCGACCCCGGCTTCGACGAGGCCGCGGCGCACGAGTACCTCAGCCAGCGCGAGTATTCCATCTCCATCGATTTGCGCCAGGGAGCGGGTTCATGCGTCTTCTGGACCACGGATCTGACCACACAGTACGTCCACATCAACGCGGATTACTCAACGTAGGTAATCATCCGGGGTGCACCCCAGAGCCGGACTACCTCGGCTTCAGTTAGGTGCGCCGCCGACCACCACAATGCGCGCGGCGGGATTCACAGCGAGCCAGGCAATTGCGCCCAGCACGGCCATGCCCGACGCCATGAGAAACGATGCCACCCATCCGAAATGTACCGCGATGAGCGGCGTAACGATGGCCGTGACGGCGGCGGCGATGTGGCCGCTCATGTTCATGAAGCCCGAAGCCACGCCGGCGCACTGGCCGGCGCAGTCGGCAGTGACCGCCCAAAACGCGCTTTGCGAAAGGTAGAGAGCGCCCGCGCCACCGGCAAGCACCAGGCTCGCGGTCGCGGCTGCGTGCGCGCTCGAACCCGCCGCCAGCAGCACCGCGGTGAGCACGAACGCGAACGACGGCAGATACACGCGCCCTGCTCGCAAACTCACGTGGTGCGTAAGCCAGTCGCTCACCCAGCCGCCCATCAGGGCGCCTGCGATCATGGCCAGAAACGGCAGCATCGAATAAAGCGCGCTCTTCTGCATGCTCAGGCCCCGCACCTGCGCCAGGTAAATGTAAAACCAGCTAAAAAAAATCCACGAGACATAGCCGTAGCAGAAATAGCTTGCTGAGAGTGCCAGGATTTCCTTGCTCGAGACGATCGCGCTCCACGGGATAGCGGTTTTCTGCTTTGGGCGGCTTTCTGTCTGCGCTACGGCCGCGCTCAAGTCGCCACGGTCGCTGCGGATGTGCTCCAGTTCGGCGGGGCGTACCCATGGGTGCTGCTCCGGTGTGTCGCGCGCCGCCACGTACCACACGGCAGCGGCAGCAAGTCCGAGAACGGCGCAGAACCAGAACGAAACCTGCCATCCATCGCGCAGGATGATGGCGGTAACCAGTGGAGGAGCTAGCGCGGAGCCAAGACCGACACCGCTAAAAATCACACCGTTGGCGCGGCCGCGCTCCGCAATGGGAATCCAGCGCTCCACGAACTGGTTGGCCGAGGGAAACATCACCGCCTCGCCGGCGCCGAGCGCAAAGCGCACCAGGATCAGCGTGAACAGCTCGGCGCGCGCGCCCGGAAGCGCCAGCGCCGTGAGTGCCGTGAAGACGCCCCACCACACCACGCCCAGGGTAATTACGCGGCGCGGGCCGTAACGCCGCGCCAGCACGCCGCCGGGAACCTGGAACACCGCGTAGCCGATGAGAAAGGCGCTGAATACCCAGCCCAGGTGCACGTTGTCGATGTGGAACTGACGGCCGATTTCAATCCCGGCGATGGAGATGTTGGTGCGATCGACGAGCGCAATGGCACCCAGCACCATGAGCCACAGCACCAGAAACAAACGCACAGGGAACGCGACTCCCAGCTTCTGCTGATTCAGGGCTTGCAATGCGTCGTCCTCCGGCCGGATTTGTTCGGGCGATTATCACGATATGGCATTTGGGCACGAATCGGATAGGGGACGGTTCTTCGTCACGACGGTCTTGGCAGCCGGCACTACTTCGCCCGCGGATGCGTGCGGTCATAGACCTCGGTCAATTGCGCAGTGGTGAGCTGCGTGTAGCGCTGCGTGGTCGAAAGGCGCTCGTGACCGAGCAACTCCTGGATGGCGCGCAGATCGGCGCCCTCTTCCAGCAGGTGCGTGCCGAAGGCGTGGCGCAGCGTGTGTGGATGAACGTCGCAAGGAAGCCCGCGCAGCATGGCGATGCGCTTCACGATGCGGCCCACGCTGCGTGTGGTCAGGCGCGCCTGCCCGCCCTCGGCCAGGCCGCGCAACTGCAGATTCACGAACAACGCAGGCGTGGCGGCGGACTTTTCCCCGGGCCCGGCAGTCAGCCGCGTCTCGCGCTCGGCCAGGTACGCGCGCAGCGACTCGGCGGCCGCGTCGCCGAGGGGAACGTAACGTTGCTTCTGGCCTTTTCCACGCACCAGGATAGCGTCATTCGCCCAGTGAATATCGTCGAGGTTGAGCGCGGTGAGTTCGGCGTTGCGTATGCCGCAGCCGTACAGCATCTCCAGGATGGCGCGATCGCGCGCCGGCCAGCTCGCGGCATCGTCGCCCACCGAGTCCACCACGCGGTTCATCTGCTCAATCGACGGCACGCGCGGCAGATGCTTGGGCAGGCGCGGCGTGGAGACGAGCGAAGCGGCATTTTGCTCCACGTGCCCCGCGCGTGCCAGCCACTTGAACCAGCTGCGGATGGCTGCCAGCGCTCGTGCGGCCGAGGCCTTCGACAGACCTCGCTCGTAGAGCGTGCCCAGGTAAGCGCGAATGTGCGTGTGCTCGATGCGATCGACGCGCCCTTTTCCATGCCCGGCCAGCCACGCCGCAAAGCTGCGCAGCTCGCGCCGGTAGGCGCGCAGCGTGTGCGCTGAGGCGCCGCGCTCGTTCGCCAGCACGCCCAGGTAGGCCTCCACAAGCTCGCCTGCCGCGGATGAGGGTTTCGCAGCCGTGCTGCTCATGGCCGATCCTCGCCCTGGGATTTGTGCCCGGAGGGCTGTGGCGCAGAGCCGTCGGACGCCTGCGCTGCGCCGCGCCTCGTCGCCCGCGGATGATGCTTGCGGTGCACTGCCTTGAGCCGGCCCAGCGCCAGGTGCGTGTACACCTGTGTGGTCGAAATGTCCGCGTGACCCAGCATCATCTGCACACTGCGCAGGTCGGCGCCGTGTTCCACCATGTGCGTGGCGCAACTGTGGCGCAGCCCATGTGGGCTCGTGGAACGGTTCGACATCTTCACCAGCCGCCACAGCCATTGCCTGGTAAGCGGCATGCCACGCAGCGAGAGAAACAGGCGCGCGCCGCCATTCAGCCCGCTCCGAGTCCTGCGCGTCGAGCTGATGCGCTCCAGGTGCGGCCGTCCTTCGCGCAAATATTGTTCCAGCGCCCGCAGCGCGGAGCGTCCCAGCGGCACGATGCGCTCCTTGTCGCCCTTGCCGCGTACCTGCACGCGCCCCGCATCGAGCGCCAGATCGCTCACGTTGAGCGCAGTCACCTCCGACACGCGCAGCCCGCCGGCGTAAAGCAGCTCGAGAATGGCGCGGTCCCGCAGCGCGGTGGCCTTGGCCTGCGGATGCGAGGCCGCCAGCGTCGCCCGCTCCAGCATTTCGGTCACCTCCGCCTCCGCCAGCGACTTGGGCAGGACCTTCCACGCCTTGGGCGACTCGATGTTCACCGTCGGATCGTGGCGGATGCGGCCATCGAGCAGGAGCCACTTGTAAAAGCCGCGCAGGCAGCTCAGCTTGCGCGCCGCCGATCGCGATTCGATGCCGTGATTGCGCAGGTGCTCCAGCAGCGCGGAAACATCGCCTTCCCCAGCCGTCAGCAGCAGCCCGTCGCGGCCCTCAAGAAACTCGGCAAAGATGTGCAGATCGCTGAGATAGGCCTCGCAGGTCAGCGGCCTCAGCCCTTTTTCCACTCGTAAGTAATCTGCATAATCCTTTATAAGAGCAAGATTGTTTTTCCTATCCACATGCTGATTATGGGCGCGGGAAAGTTGCGAGCGACAGATTACCGTACCACGTTCATCAACGGCATCAACCTCGCCAATATCGCAAAACAAACGCGGGCGCATCCCAGGACTCGGCGCCCCGGTTTTGCTGTAGAATCGCGCGCCCCACCGGCCCCCGCTGACGTTTGACCCCCGTTCCGCGTCTAAATAAACTTTGAGGCAGGGCTTTCGCATGAGGGCGTATCCATTTCGTTCGTCACTTTTCGTTCTTGCAGCGCTTTTCTTCGTTTTTGCCGACCTTGCATCGGCTTCGTCCCAGGGCCAGTCCGCTTCTTCCAGCCAAAGCTCATCCAACGGCCCCGCCTTCGTGCAGGAAAAAGCGCCCACCCTCATCGATCCTGCCGGACCTACCGTTTCGCTCATCAGCGCAGAGCCCGTTTTCGTCATGGCTGCTGCGCTCAATGCCTGCGGCTACGACGAGGGCCTCGAAGACAGCGCTCCGGTGCGCAAATACATCCGCGACCAGATGAATCAGGCCTTCGCCAAAAGCGAGGAAGCCCGTTCCAAACGCGACGCCCTCTGCCTCTACATCGCCCAGCACCGCATGACCGGCTCAGAACGCGACATCGCCCAATACATCTCGCTCTCGCTCTACCTCACCAATCCGCCCGAACTCGAGCTCACCGCCGACCTCACCCAGATGCCGCCTGACTCCACCCAGGTGGTGGAGATCCTGCCCATCCTGCGCGCCTTTGTCGCCGCTACTGACTTGCACGGCGTCTGGCTCACCACGCACCACACTTACGACCAGGAGATTGACACCCTGCACGATCCCCTCTCGCAGATGATCGTGGCCACCGACCTCTATCTCAAAATGCCCGCGGCCACTTACGACGGCCGCCGCTTCATCGTGGTCATTGAGCCGCAGCTTTCGCCCAGCATGGTCAACGCGCGCATCTACGGCACCGACTACGTGGTCGTGATTTCGCCCGTAAACGGCAAGATTCCCATGGCCGACGTGCGCCACACCTATCTGCACTACATGATCGATCCGCTTCTCTATGCGCGCTCCAACGCCATTGACCGCGAAGAGCCCATCCTCAAGGAGATTCGCGACGCGCCTCTTGAGTTCCGCCTGCGCTCCGACACCGTGGCTTTGACTATCGAGTGCCTCATCAAGGCCATCGAAGCGCGCACCATGGATACCGGCATTCCCGAGTACAAGATCCCCGCTGGGGTCGACCGCTCGCAGTTGCCCGTCTACGAGCATCAGCGCGAGCTCTACCAGCAGAAGGTCGACGCCGTGAAGGTGGCCACGGTCCAGCACGACATGCGCCAGGGCTACGTGCTCACGCAATACTTCTACCAGCAGCTGCTGCTGTTTGAGAAGGATCCGGCCAGCCTCAAAGACACCATCGGCGAAATGGTGTATGGCATGGACGTAGAACAGCAGGTGCATCGCGCCCGCGAAACCGAATTCGACAAGGAGGCGGACGAGGACGTCTTGCAGCGCAGCAAGCCGCGCCAACTCACCGGGCTCGACCTGGCTGAGGCCAAGCTGGCCGCGGGCGACGTTGCCGGGGCAAGCGCTATGGCGCAAAAGGTGCTCGCTTCAGAAAGCGATACGGTGGCCTCGGTCGCCGATGCCGCTCGCGCCCATTTCATCCTTGCCCGCGCCGATCTGATGAGTGTTCATCCCGGCGAATCGGAAGATGAAGCCGATAGAACCATCGACGATGCCGTCGCCCAGTTTCAAAAGACGCTGGCCACCAGCAAAAGCCAGCGCTTGCTGGCGTGGTCGCATATTTACCTGGGCCGCGTGCTCGACCTGGAATGCAAGCGGGACGAAGCGCTGGCAGAATATAAAGAGGCGCTGGCGGAGCGCGACGGCCAGCTCGACACTCGCCTTGCGGCCGAGCGAGGAGTGAAAACGGCCTACGCCGTAAAAGGCCACGGCTGCGACGAAGATGCCGATGAGGATGTGCCCGGCGCTGCAGCCACCAAGCCCGGGCCGCCCGCGCAGAATGGTGCAGCCAAGCCGCAATGACCCCCAGGTCTCTGCAACGGCGAAAGATAGCTGATAGGCAAGACGGTTGATCGATCCGGTTCCCGGTGAGCGGTGCGAGCCTCTCATCCGTCAAAATAGAAGGAGTGCCGGCTTTATCCTCAGATCCCGCTTCCTATCCGGGCACAGTCTCGCTTGGGTCCCGAATGACCCAAATGGGAAGGGTTCACCTCTGAATGAATAGGCTGATGGAGAAGGTAGATTCTAATTTGAAGATTGAAGAAACACCGGCCTTAGGCGGAGCGCACGTGGAAACCGATCTGAGAGAACTTGAAATCGAACTGGGGCACGAGTTTGTCCATCGCGAGTTGCTGGTGCGCGCGCTCACGCATCGCTCTCTGGCCCACGAACTTGCTCAGGAGACCGGCAGCGTCGAGGCTGCGGCCGTTGGCGATAACGAGCGCCTGGAGTTTCTGGGCGACGCCGTACTCAGCCTTGTGGTGGCCGAAGCGCTTTTTGCCGCGCATCCTGAATGGCACGAAGGCGAATTGACGCGCGTGCGTTCCGGGCTGGTCAGCCGCCAGCACATGGCGCAGGTCGCTCAAGAAATCGACCTCGGCAAGCATATACGCCTGAGCCGAGGTGAGGAGCGCAGCGGCCTGCGCCGCAAGAGCACAGTTCTGTCCAATGCCATGGAAGCTGTCACCGGAGCGCTGTTTCTCGATGGCGGCCTGAGCCCGGTTCGGGCCTTTGTCGGCCGCCGCGTGATGGGCGAGGCCGCGGAAAAGCTGGCGCTGGAACTGCGTTCCGGCGCGGCTTTGGGCAACTACAAGTCGGCGCTGCAGGAACAGCTGCAGGCCGCCCGCGCCGGCGCACCGGTTTACCGCGTCAAGAGCGAGAGCGGTCCCGATCACAGCAAGCGCTTCCTCGTTGAAGTCCGCCTCAAGGGCGAACCCTCGCATCCCGGTGAGCCTTTAGCGCGCGGTATGGGGCGCACCAAGAAACATGCCGAGCAGGATGCCGCGCGCCGCGCGCTCATCCGTTTGAAGGCGCATGCTCAGGGTGCGGCCGGCGGATTGGCCCTGGACCCTGACGCAGATTTGACGCCGGAAGAGGAAGAGCAACACGCACCATGACTGAAGCCGCTCCAATGCCGGTTGAAACCACCCCAGCGCCGCCTGAAGCGGTTCCCGCGCTGGGCGAAGCCGTCGCTGCGCCGACCCAAGCCCCCACAACACCGGTCGACACCGCCGCGGCGCCAACCCAGGCCGCTCCGGCGCAGCCTTCGTTGCAGAGCCGCTTCGCGCACCTGCGCGAGCATTTGCCCTCGTTTTCGCATACCTTTACCTCGCTGCTGCAAACCATCGTGGTGGGTCTGTTCGTTCTCACCTTTGTGCTGCAGCCCGTGCTCATCCCCTCCGAGAGCATGGAGCACACTCTGCTGGTGGGCGATTTTCTGCTCTTCAACAAGCAGGTGTTTTCGCCCGTTGGCGGCCTCAGCCGTTGGCTCTTGCCCTATCGCAACGTTGAGCGCGGCGACATTGTGGTGTTTCACCACCCCGATCCACCCATGCTCATCAAGAGAGTGGTGGGCATTCCCGGCGACCGCTTGCGCATCGCCAACGGCCAGGTTTGGGTCAATGGCGTGGCTCTTGACGAGCCCTATGCGGACTTTGAGCCGGCGCCGTTCAATCCCGCACGCGATATCTTTCCCGGCAGCGTCTACACTGATCCGCAGATCGATCCCGAGTGGTGGCGGCTGATGCAGAGTCTCACCCACGACGGCCAGCTCGTGGTCCCGCAAGGCGAGTACTTCGTTCTTGGCGACAACCGCAATCACAGCTGGGACTCCCGTTTCTGGGGATTTGTGCCGCGCCAGGCTATCGTCGGCCGTCCGCTGGTCATCTACTTCTCGCTCGCCAGCCCCACATTGCCCCATGAGCGTCAAGCGCGCCAGACAGAGGTGCAGCAGGCCGCGGATGATAGACTCGGACTCGAACGGGAATTGGCCGCCAAGATTGCCGCATTTGCGCGCTGGCAGCGCATCTTCCGCGTTGTGCGTTGAGTGGCTGGTGTGCACGCCGGCAGCGTATTACATTTCATTGCCGAAAGCCGGCCTTGTCTCAATCCAGCCTAGAGCGACGGACCGAATGACGAAGAAAAACACGCGCACCGCCGATGAGCCTGAGGAGATCCGTCCAGAGAAAGCCCCCGATTCTGGCAAGGCAGAGGAAACTCCGCTGGAGGCCCTCGCCAGCATCAGCTCGGTCCTGGTGATCGGGCTCTACATTCTCTACTTTCTCGCGCAGAACTTCGTTATCCCCTCAGGGTCGATGGAAAACACCCTGCTGGTTGGCGATCATCTCGTTGTCGATCGCATCACCTTGGCTCCGCCCGCCAAATGGATGCCGCTGATCCGCTACCGCGAGCCGCGGCGCGGCGACATCGTCGTCTTCATCAAACCCGTTCCCGAGCCGGAACCCGACGCCGAGGGCAAGCCGCAGTACTTCTTCCTCGTCAAGCGCCTCATCGGCGTGCCCGGCGATCACATCCACCTCAGCGACGGCATCGTCTACGTGAACGGAGTAGCGCAACCCCAGCCGAAAGATATGTCAGACTATCCCGGCTCCGCCATCGACCGCGATTACCTTGACGACTTCCCAGCCATTCCGCCGGCACTGTGCCCCAGCGGCGGCGAGACGGAGAGCTGGGCCGTGGACGCGCCCAACCATATTGTCGACGGCAACCTTGTGGTCCCGCCGGGCAACTTTTTCATGATGGGCGACAACCGCCACGACAGTCTGGACTCGCGCTACTGGGGTTTCGTGCCGCGGCAGAACATCGTCGGCCGTCCGCTCTTCAACTACTGGTCGTTCAAGGCCAATGAAACCGACCTCGAGCAGACCGGCCTCGGCGCGCGCCTCGCCTGGCTGTTGCACGTCGTCGTGCACTTCTTCCCCGATACACGCTGGAGCCGTACCTTCCACCTGACGCGCTAAGAACCGCTACGAACGGGTTTCCAGTTTCATTTTTTCGAAGAGGGAGTTGGCTATCCGCGCCTTCCTGAAAGCTGCGCCCTCTGCTGCCGGCCCGCGTGAGCCATCGCAGTAAAATGCTTTCGGGGATGGCGCCATGGA
>JASHYS010000281.1 GCA_030042915.1 Acidobacteriaceae bacterium | reverse complement strand
GAGATGCGCAGCGCGGTGCTTGAGCGCATGCCGGAGGCCACGCTGGTGATCAAGGCCGCGGCCGTGGCGGATTACCGGCCGGTTGCGGTGTCGGCACAAAAGCTCAAGCGTACGGGACCGATGACGCTGGAGCTGGCGCCCACAGAGGACATCCTGGCCGAGGTGGTGCGGCGCCGGCGCCCCGGGCAGTTGATTGTGGGCTTTGCTGCGGAGACGGAAAACCGCATGGAAAACGGCCGCGCCAAGCTCCTGGCCAAAGGCGCCGATGCTATTGTGGTGAACGATGTCGGCGGCGAGGGCGTGGGCATCGATGCCGATACCAACGCGGCAACATTTTTGACGCAGGCCACAGCGGTGGAGCTGCCTCAAATGCCCAAGCGCCAGCTCGCCGACCGCATTCTGGATGAGATTCTCGCCCTCCGTCGGCGCCGGCCGGTCGTGGTGGAACTCGATGAGCAACGGGAACCGCGCTCACGCGCGAAGGATGCTGCGGCGGAGATCGAGCTGAGCGAGAGCGTTCCGCTCGGCGCCAGGCGGCGGCAGCTGATCGTGGAGTGAGCAGGGTGACGCGCACGCTCGATCCCGCAACTCGCCAGGCTCTCGCTGAGCGCATCCGGTTCTATCGTGAGCTGGGACTGACGGAGTTCTACCGGTGGCCGGTCAGCGACACCGTGGGTGCCCTGGGTCTCGCCACTGAGAC
This sequence comes from Acidobacteriaceae bacterium, assembly GCA_030042915.1. The sequence goes on along the minus strand of JASHYS010000281.1, from coordinate 2,902 downwards.
CCGGGAAGGCGGCGTTGCCCCGTCCTTTTCACCGGCGCAAGCCGGGGAAAAGGTGGGAGACGAACGAACCTTGCCTTCGATTCAGGCCGAGTCCGCAGCGGCTGCCATTCAATCCAACTTTTTCGGAGAGGAACCGCAAATCAAAACGCGCAAAGGATTTCACACGCCGGAAGTGGGCGCGGTGGTTGCTGCGGCGGACCGCGCGGCGGCGCTCGAGGTGATTCGAGAAGACCTTGGCGACTGCACGTGCTGCGCTCTGCACAAGGGACGGCACACCATCGTCTTTGCCGACGGATCGCCCACCGCGCGGCTGATGTTTGTGGGCGAGGGTCCCGGCGCCGATGAGGACGCGCAGGGACTGCCGTTTGTGGGCCGCGCCGGGCAACTGCTGAACAACATGATCGCTGCGATGGGGCTGAAGCGCGAGGAGTGCTACATCGCCAACGTGGTCAAGTGCCGCCCGCCCGGCAACCGCACGCCCGAGCCTGAAGAGGCCAACACCTGCTCGCCATTTCTTTTCCGGCAGATCGACGTGGTGCGGCCGCAGGTTCTGGTGGCGCTGGGAGCAACCGCGGCTACGTATTTGCTGGGAGCGCGGCAGCCGCTGGCCGCATTGCGCGGACGCGTGCACGCCTTTCGCGGTATGAGCCTGATCGTGACGTACCATCCGGCGTTTCTGCTGCGCGATCCGCGGCAAAAAAAGGAAGCGTGGGCCGATCTGCAGCTGGCGATGAAGGAGCTGGGGCTGAAAAGAACCGGGCCCTAGCTACTCCAGCGGGGCGCAGATCCCCGTCTTACGGAATGTCCGCCCCATAGAGCCAGATGCGGTTCAACACCAGGTTCGTGGCGTTTACGCTGCCCAGTCCTGTGGCGAAGTCCCAGGCGGAGCCGGCTTTGTAAGCGGGCTCATACGATCGATCGGAAAGAGAAAGCACGCCGGGCGCTCCCTGGCTGGCGCCGGGATCGAAGCAGTTGTAGGGGCCGGTGCAGTCGACATCGTTGTCACCGATGGTGACGTCATAGAAGACACAGCCTGGCGCAGGGCCGCCTCTGGCGAAGCTTTCGCAACCCGGGCTGCCTCCACTGCCGTATTCCTGATTGGCCAGTGCGTAGTAGACCGGGTTCGGGTTGCCCTGCGGGCCGCCCCAAACCTGATTCACCAGAGCCTGTATCCCCGCCATGATGGGCGACCCGAACGAGGTGCCTCCAGCCGCATTCGCCAAACCCCAATTAACTGGGGCTCCTACGCACGGCGCACCATCGGCCGGATCGCTGTTGCAAGAGTAGTAGAAGTGTGTCCAGACTCCGTTGCCGGCGAACAGCGAGACATCAGGCAGGTCCCGGACTCCATCGCTGGGATTTCCCGAAACGCTCTGCCAGGCAGGCTTCTTCCAGCCGCGGCACGAGCCATCTGTTGGTGTCGGCCCGGTGTAGGTCGAAGGGATGGTCCCAAGCAGGGATTCACCCGTGGCGCAGTTGCTCGGTCCGCCGCTGCCGGCCACAACCGTCACGAAGCCCGCGGCGGCAGTGCTGTCGCAGAAGCCATTCACGCCATAGGGAGCAGCGTAACCCAAATAGCCCCATATGAGAGAACTTGCGCAGCTGTCATTCCAGGGAATCTCGGGGACGTAGCGCAGCGCGGAGCCATAGGTGGGGCCGTTGGTCGGCGACCAATAGTCGGAAACGGTCCCCGCATACAGATCGCCAAAGTCAGTGCCGCCGACCGCGACGTTGTACGGGGTGGATGCAAAGCCACTCACCGTGATGCCTGACTCTGCGATACTCTCGCCAGCGTCGCACTCGGCAGCGCCTTCATCGCCGGCACTGACAAACACCGAAACACCTTCCAATACCGCTTGCTGATAGGCATTCTTAAAGGCCGCGTTGGCGGCCGCACCGTTGTCGACTTCGCAAAAACCGTAGCTTAAGCTCATGACTGACGGCACCTGTGGCTGGTTGACAAGATTCTGGATGGCAATCAAACCCCCGAAGACGGTCGTGGTATCGGCGCAGGAGGCAACTTCAACCTTGGCGCCGGGCGCGGCAGAGCTGGCCCACTCAACATCGCTCGCCGCCTCGCTGTCATCTCCATTCACGCCGGGATCGGCGCAGCCTGGCCCGGGATGAACGGTCCCGAGCGATGCACTCTTGTAGCCCTCCAGGCCGAAAGCCTTGCGGAAGGTCTGCCAATCGCCCGGATTGTAAAGATCGCTGTCTTCGATCAGGGCAATGGTCTGTCCCTGGCCGGTGATTCCTGCGCCAAAAAGCGGGTTGAAGTTGTAGATGGTTGCCAGATCGGCAGGAACCACGGCATAGAAGGTGAGGGTCGAGCCGGGAAGGGGGGTCGTATATTGAGCTCTTGGCACCCGCGCAGGCTGCGGACGAAAGTCGTTCAGCGACACGATGCCCTCGATGGCGGGGGCAAGCGCGGCCGGGATCGAGGGATCATTCATATTGGCAATGTGCCGTTGTCCGTTGACTTCGAGCGCGTGAATCTCTGTGCCAAACGCCTCCTTCACCTGGCCCGCGGTTCCTGAAAACAGGATTGTCATCCGGTTGGGACCCACGCTGTCGATGGTGAAGTCATGGCTGCGCAGCCAGTCGCTGACAGCGGCGACATCCTGCGGATGGACGCCGAACTGTTCAGCGTACTGATCGGCGTTAAGCCACTTATGGAATTCCGGCGAGCCACGACGCTCCAGCGCGTCAGCCAATGCAGCGGCTGCCTGCTCCTGCTCGGGTGAGCGCTTGAGGAGCAGTTCGATCCCGTTCATCGGGAAAGAGTCGTCGACGGCGCCGCGGTCGTTCGCGGCAATCGCTTCGGGGCGAGTGTTGCCGGGCAGCACTGCCCGGTCGGATTCGTCCACCTGCGAGTGGATGAGCGGCAGAGCCTGGGCACGAG
>JASHYS010000280.1 GCA_030042915.1 Acidobacteriaceae bacterium | reverse complement strand
TCGATGGGGAAATCGTTGCGCTGGATCACGAAGGAAGAAGCAATTTCTCCGATTTGCAGGCAGCCTTCCAGGAAGGCAAGCAACAGAGCCTGGTCTACTTTGCGTTCGATCTGCTTCATCTCAACGGGCACAATGTGCGCAAGCTGCCTCTCACCGGGCGCAAGGCCATTCTTGCGGAGTTGTTTTCGCAGGTCGATGGCGATTCTACCTTGCGTTTAAGCGATCACATCGAAGGCAGAGGGAGCGAGGTGTTTAAGAAAGCGTGTGAGCTGGGAGCCGAAGGCGTCGTTTCAAAACTGATTTCCGCTCCCTACACCTCCGGGCGCGGCAACACCTGGCTCAAGATTAAATGCGGATTGCAACAGGAATTCGTGATTGCAGGGTTCACGCTTCCTGAACGAGGAAGCCGCGGAATCGGCGCTCTGCTGCTTGGCTACTTCGAAGGCCGCAAGTTCCACTATGCGGGGCGCGTGGGAACCGGCTTCTCTGACCAGACGCATCGCGAGCTGCGAGACCAGCTCGATCCGCTGGTGACGAAGGATTCGCCGTTTGAAAAAATCCCAGCCGATGCGCGTCGGAATGTCTCTTGGGTCAAGCCGAAGTTAGTGGCTCAGGTTAACTTCTCCACGTGGACGCGCGACAATCTCATCCGCCAGGCGTCGTTCCGTGGGCTTCGCGAAGACAAAAACCCGAAGGAAGTAACCCGGGAAACGCCCGCCGACAACGAAGAATGCCCTGATTGCCCGCCTTCGTCTCCAAGTCAGGTGACCGCACCTGCGGCCGGCCGGAAGACAGCTGATCCGGTTCTGAGCGGGGTTCGCATTACGCATCCCGCGAAGGTCATGGATGCGCAAAGTGGAACAACCAAGCAGCAAATCGCCGAGTACTACTTCGCCGTCGCCAGGCATCTCTTACCGCATATCGCCGACCGCCCGCTCAGTGTGGTCCGTTGTCCCGATGGCATTGGAAAGCCATGCTTCTTTCAGAAGCACGTCAGTTCGGGTTTGCCGGCTGGAGTCAACAATGTTCCTGTCCCGAACAGGAAAAGCAGAAAAGTGGAAGAGTACCTCACGGTGAACACTGTGGAAGGCCTGCTGGGCCTTGCGCAACTCGGTGTTCTCGAGATTCATCCTTGGGGATCGAAGAACGATTCCTTGGAGAAACCCGATCGCATCATCTTCGATCTCGACCCCGACGAAGCAGTTCCGTGGCCCAGACTGGCCTCTGCGGCTCAGGATCTGCGCGCCCGCTTGAAGAAATTGAGTCTGACGAGCTTTGTAAAGACGACCGGCGGCAAGGGACTGCATGTGGTGGTGCCGATCCGGCCCCAGCATGAGTGGCCAATCATCAAGCAGTTCTCATATGCCGTGGCTGCCGAAATGGAGAAGTCGAATCCGGCGCTCTATCTCACCAAGATGACCAAGGCCTCGCGGACCAACAAGATTTATCTTGACTATCTGCGCAATGATCGTGAAGCCACGGCGGTCGCACCGTTCTCTCCGCGCGCCCGTCCCGGCGTCCCCGTCGCTGTCACTCTGGATTGGAAGGAGCTTCAATCCTCCTCCCGGCCGAGATTCTATGTCTCCAATTTCGACAGTTGGAAGAGCCGATTGCGCCACGATCCGTGGCAGGCGATGTTTCGGTCCAAACAGGTCTTGGAAGCGAAAGCGATCCGCGCAATGGGCGTGAAGCTGGATTAACTCTCGAGCCCAGGAGCGGATCAGCCTGTGGCCAGATATCTTCGCATCCAATCGATTACGAGGTTGCGCATTTCGGCGGTTTCTTCGTGAGCGCAATCGAAGAGCTCAATGCGGCAATCTTCCTGGCGGCCGTGTTGTCGATAAAGCGGCAATAGGTTATCGCGAATCTTCTTCACTCCGTCCGGCGGCGTGAGCGGATCCTTGCGGCCGTTGACGCTGAGGTGAGGGCGCGGGACGACCAGTTCGTTGATCGCGGTGGTGTCGAACTCCTTTAGCAACGACGGAACATAGTAGAAAATGCTGTGGCCGCTGAGATTGTGCGCGGCGATAAGCGAATCGAAATCGGTGAGGCAACAAATGTCGATGGCCAGCCGCACGCGGGGATCGAGCGCCGCGAGCCACCAAGTCTTGGTCGATCCCATCGACATCCCGCTGACCCCCAGCCTCTGCGCATCCACTTCGGGTCGTGTCGCAAGGTACGAGAGGGCGCGGAACTCGTCGAACATCATCATGCCCCACAACACCTGCCCGCGCCACAGCATCAGTTTGAAGGCGTCCTCCTCTCCGCGGTGGCCGTCGCTGTCGTGCTGGCGCTCACCAAAACACCAGCTGTCAATCGCCAGCGTGACTATTCCCATTTCTGCCACGACTGGGGCATAGGCGGGTTGAACGCTGGTTCCTTTGAGCAGTTGTTCCTTGCCCAGGCCATACATTCCAGCGTGCCAGTGAATGAAGAGAAGGCCGGGCGCGGGCCGCTGCAGCCGCTTGGGGATCAGCAGGAGAGCGGGAACCGGCTCGATTCCATTTAAGTCCAGAACAAGCCGCTCGAGAGTGTAACCGTCGTGCTCTTCTCTTCGGACCAGTTTGGGTGGCGCGGGTTCATGTTGCCAGGGCAAATCGCCAAGCAGGCCCCAAAGATCGGCGCGCCGGCGCTGCTGGTACGCCGCGAAGGTAGTTTGCGGTTCGGCGGCCGCGTTGCCCGCAGCGAAATTCACGCCCAGCGAGATGCCGCCGGTCAAAAGCGCCGATCGGGATACGAATTGGCGGCGCGTGGTGGTTTTTTGTTTTGAGATGATCATGGCAAACCATTCTATACAGAGTGCTCGGCCAAACGCCGCCGGTGTGTCGAAGCACGCTCGGCGTGATGGTGCTATGATTCCGCACTGATTCCGTAGAGAAAACCGGATGGGAGGATTTAGATGCGTTTCATGCTGAGCGCACTATTGGCGAGCGTTTGCGCCGCAGGAATGGCACAGACCGCAAACCAGGCGGACATGAAAGCGCGGCTTGAACAGGTGGCAAGCTCCTACACGCCGAACAACGCATTTATGGGAACGGTGCTGGTGGTCGATGGTGACCAGGTGCTGCTCGACAAGGCCTACGGCAAAGCCAGTCTGGAGTGGGATGTTCCCAACGAGACGGACGCGAAGTTCCGCTTGGGGTCGATCACCAAGCAGTTCACGGCAGTACTGGTGCTCATGATGCAGCAGGAGGGGAAGCTGAACATCGGCGATCCGGTGAGCAAATATTTGCCCGACGCGCCCAAGGCTTGGCAAAAGATCACGCTTGCAAATCTTCTGGGGCACACGTCCGGCATTCCCAACCTGACCAGCTTTAAGGAATTCGGCGCCTGGGCCGCGGCTCCCCACACATGGGACGAGGAGTTCGCGTTCTTCAAAGACAAGCCGCTCGACTTCGAGCCGGGCAGCAAGTACGCGTATAGCAATTCCAACTTCATCGTGCTGGGCGGAATCCTGGAGAAGGTGAGCGGAAAGAAATACGGCGACCTTTTGCGCGAGCGCATCCTCGATCCGCTGGGCATGAGCGATTCCGGACTCGATGCCGACGATCTTGTGCTGCCCAAGCGCGCCGAAGGCTACGCGCCGGGAGCGAAGGGGCTGGAAGTGGCGCGCTCCGAATCCATGTCGGTTCCGTTTTCGGCCGGGTCCATCTACTCCACCACCGGCGACCTGCTCAAGTGGGAGCATGGTTTGTTCGGCGGCAAACTGATCTCGGCTGATTCGTTGAAGGCCATGACCACACCGGGCAAGGGCGATTACGGACTTGGCGTGATGATCCATAACCAAGACGGCGTGAAAGTGGTGGAGCACGGCGGAGGCATTGAAGGATTCAACACCAGCCTGATCTATGTTCCCGACAAGCGCATCTGCGTGGTGGTGCTGGCCAATGTGAACGGAGGCGCGCCGGGGCAGATGAGCCAGCAGCTTCTCGACGTGGTGCTGGGCAAGCCGGTGACACTCAACACCGAGCGCAAGGCCGTGCCCATAACCAAAGAGGAGCTCGAAAAGTTTACCGGCGTGTACGACCTGATGCCGAACTTCTCGCTCACCATTGCTGTGGCTGGCGACGGCCTGACGGTGCAGGGAACCGGTCAGCCCGCGATTCCGATGATGTACCAGGGCGTGCAGGATGGGCATCCGCGATTCTTCATTAACGCCGTGGGTGCGGAGATTGAGTTTGTACCCGACTCTACGGGAGCTATCGTTTCGCTGGTGCTGCACCAGAATGGCGCCAATATGCCGGGAAAGAAGCACTGAAGAGGGGAGAACAACCACACCACCGCCGAAAGCGAAAGTGAGGCGAAGAGAAAACTAAAGATTCGATTTCTGCTTCACTCTTGGTGCATAAATACGTTAAACTCCAGACTCTCAGGGTCGATTCCCACCAAGAACCCGAGGAGGTTACATGGCCCGTCCCTATTGGACCGGGAACCTGCAGATTTCGCTGGTTTCTTTCGGTGTGAGCCTTTATGTTGCCACCGACAGCAAGAGCCAGATCAGCTTTCACCAGATCAGCCGCAGAACCGGCGAGCGCATCCGGCACCAGAAGGTTCTGGAAAGCGCGGCCGAGAGCAACGAAGCCACCACCGCGGTCGAAAAGGACGAGATCGTTAAAGGTTACGAATATAGCAAGGGCAAGTACGTCATTATCGAACCTGCTGAGCTCGAGAACCTTCGCGTTCCATCCAAACATACGATCGCGATCTCACAATTTGTGAACTCCAATGAGTTGGATCCCGAATATGTCGAGAAGCCCTATTTCGTGCTGCCCGAAAATGATTCGCAAACCGAGGCCTTCACGGTTGTGCGTCAGGCGCTCGTGAAGACCGGCAAAGCAGCCATCGGAAAAGTCACGTTCGCGGGCCGAGAGAGCATTCTTGCCGTCATGCCCGCGCCCCATGACGATCGTGGAATGATGGCCTACACCCTGCGTTTCCCGAACGAATTGCGGAACCAGAGCGACTACTTTCGCGATATCAAGGCTGCAGCCGTCGATGCCGATTCTCTGGAACTCGCCGAGACCTTGATCAAGAAGATGTCGGCCAAGCTGGATCTGGGCAAGTTCGAAGACAGCTATGAGACCGCGGTCAAGGCGCTGGTTGACGCCAAGATCAACAATCTGCCCATTCCCATCGACGAAGCTCCGAGGAAGCAGCCGACCAACGTTGTCAATTTGATGGACGCGCTGCGCAAGAGTGTCGGCGCAGATACGCGCGTGGGCAAGAAGCCACCAAAAAGCGAGAAAGCGGCCCCCGCAAAGAAGATCGCGCTGGTCAAATCTCAAGCCAGGCGTAAGACAGCTTAAGTTACGCCGGCGTCATCGACGAGCGATCCGGGATCCCACCGCGCTTATCGAGAAACCAGCGCCTCCAACTCTCTAGCCGGTAGAGCGGCCGTGTCCTGTGCATCAACGACAGCGATGGTCGCCACATTGACCACGTCTTCCACTTCCACCTCGCGTTGCAGCAGATGAACGGGCCTGGCCATGCCCATCAGGATTGGCCCCACAA
>JASHYS010000279.1 GCA_030042915.1 Acidobacteriaceae bacterium | reverse complement strand
GCCGAAAATCTGCTCCGTTTTCTTGACGATCAGGCGCAGGCTACCGGACAGATCCCCGATGACCGCACCATTGTGGTTGAGCGCTGCCGCGACGAGTTGGGCGACTGGCGCGTTTGCGTGTTGACGCCTTTCGGCAGCCGCATTCACATTCCCTGGGCCATGGCGGTCAGCGCGCGCATTCGCGCCGCCGGCGGGCCTGAAGTGGAGACGCTATGGGGCGACGACGGCTTTGTGCTGCGCTTCCCCGACACCGACGAACCGCCCGATTCCGATTGGATTCTCGTCGAATCGGCCGAAGCCTTGCAGCTTGTGCTCCGCCAGCTGGGATCGACGGCGCTGTTTGCCGGCCGCTTTCGCGAGGCTGCGGGCCGCGCGCTGCTCCTTCCCCGCCGCCGCGCCGACCAGCGCTCGCCGCTGTGGCAGTTGCGCAAGCGTTCGTACGATCTGCTCAGCGTGGCCTCGCGCTATCCATCGTTTCCGCTGTTGCTCGAGGCTTATCGCGAGTGCCTGCGCGACGTGTTCGACATGCCCGCGCTGATTGAAACCTTGCGCGCCATCGAGCAGAGGCAGGTCCGCGTGCACGTCGTCGAAACGCGCAAGCCATCGCCGTTTGCTTCGTCGCTGCTCTTCAGCTACGTGGCCAACTTTGTCTATGAGGGCGACGCGCCGCTGGCCGAGCGCCGCGCGCAGGCGCTCACCATCGACCAGGAGCAGCTACGCGAGTTGCTGGGCGAAGCCGACTTGCGCGAGTTGCTCGATGCCGACGCCATCGCGCAGGTGGAGGAGGCGGCGCAGTGCCTCGCTGAGAACTTTCGCGCGCGCTCTGCCGACGGAATCCACGATTTATGCCTGCGGCTGGGAGATTTGTCGAGGGCCGAAATTGCTCTCCGAGTCGCCGATAAGGCCCTGCTCGAATCGCTTGAACGGCTCATTCGCTCGCGGCGCTTGCTTGAGCTGCGCATCGCCGGCGAGAAGCGGTTGATTGCCGCCGAAGATGCGGCGCGCTATCGCGATGGGCTGGGCATTCCTCTGCCGCCGGGCTTGGCCGCCGCACTGCTCGAGCCTGTGGCGCATCCTGTGCTGGAGCTGGTGCGCCGCTATGCGCGCACGCACGGGCCGTTCACCCTGCGCGAGCCGGCGGAGCGATTCGGCTTGGACTCGAGCGCGGTGGAGAATGCATTGCGCCAGCTTGCGGCCGAGGGACGCGTGCTGGAAGGCGGTTTTCGGCCGGGCGGGCTTCATCGCGAGTGGTGCGACGCCGAAATTCTCCGCCAGATTCGCCGCAAGTCGCTGGCCCGCCTGCGCCGTGAAGTGGAACCGGTGGAGCAGTACACATTGGCGCGTTTTCTTGCGCATTGGCAAGGGCTGCTTGCGCCGCGCCGCAGCAGCCCTGGTCATCTCGATGCATTGCTCGACGCCATCGAGAATCTGCAGGGCGCACCGCTGCCCGCCTCCTTGCTCGAAACGTCGATTCTGCCTGCACGCATTGCCGGATACGCGCCCGCGGGGCTCGACACGTTGATTGCCGCCGGCGAAGTGGCGTGGACCGGCGTTGAGCCCATCGGCGAGCGCGATGGTCGCATCGCGCTGTTTCTTGCCGACAAGCTGCCGCTGCTGGCACAGCGACGGCCTCTTGCCGAGCCGCTGACCGAACGCGAGGAGAAATTGCTGGCGGTACTCGAATCGACGGGCGCGAGCTTTTTCGATGCACTGCACCAGGGCGCCGGCGGCGGCTATCCCGGCGAAACCATCGATGCGTTGTGGAGCCTCGTCTGGCGCGGGCTCATTACCAACGATTCGCTGCATGCGCTGCGCGCATACACAACCAGGCCCGAGAGCGCGCGGACGCCGCGCCGCGTGCAAACCGGCGCAGTCTTCCGCTCGCGGCGGACCACGCCGCCCGTGGCGCAAGGACGCTGGTCCCTCTTGCCGCTGCAGCAGACAACCTTGAAGGGTACGGGCTTTAGCCCGTACGTTCATCCCGCCCCATCGGGCGGGGCTTTAGCCCCTGAGGGCAACCTCTCCGCTCCCACCGGGACCGAACGCAGTCACGCTCTCGCCATGCAGTTGCTGCATCGCTACGGCGTGTTGCTGCGCGAGTCGGTCGCGGCAGAAAATGTTCCCGGCGGTTTCAGCGCGGTCTACGACGTGCTGAAGGCGCTCGAAGACAGCGGCCGCATCCGGCGCGGATATTTTGTGGCCGGGCTCGGCGCCACGCAGTTTGCGCTCCCGGCCGCGGTGGATTTGCTGCGACGGTTGCGCACCGAACCACCTGCAGAGAAGCCGGAGTTTGTGCAATTGGCCGCATCCGATCCCGCCAACCCCTACGGATCGGTGTTGCGCTGGCCCGAGCTGCCGGCGATGGACGAAGATTCGGAAACCGGGGCCCCCGCAGACAGGTCCTCGTCTGCGGGGTGGCAGTCGGCGCCCCGCGTGCTCACTCGTGCTGTTTACGCTGAAGTGATTCTGCGCAACGGGCAGTTGGTGGCATGGCTGCGTCGCGGTAATCCTAATCTGCTGGTCTTTCTGCCGGCCGAGGAACCGGAGCGCTCGCAGGCGGCATCGGGACTGGCGCATTTTCTGTGCGCGCGCGGCCAGGAGCGCATGCGTACCAGCGGCCATGAAGGAGCTTTAATCACCACCATCAACGGACAGCCCGTGACCGCACACTTCATGTCTCGCTTTCTGATGGATGCAGGTTTTCATCCTGGCCCGCTGGGCATGCATCTGCGGCGCATTCCGCTCGCCATCGGGCGTCAGGCGGGCGATGCGCATGCAAACGAGCTCCAATAGCTCTTTTCCAATATGATGGCGGTCACGAGACGCGACCAGGAAATCAGCTAAGATTGCTGCCTCGCCAAGCCGATCTCTGACGCCATTAATTATTCTGCATTTGGCGGATTAGGTCCCTGGTCTTCTCGTCAGCTTTCAACCAATCAAGAAGCTGCGGCGTCACGTCGACAGTCTGCGTTGCTGAATCCGGTGCTGGCGCCGCAACCACTGCGGATAGGTTCTCGGCCTTGCAGATATTCTCAATTGCGGGTGCAATCTCCTTCAGGATGTTATCGACTGGCGCCTTGCCGAAGACTTGACTGTGCGCCAGTTCCTGCGCTTGGCCAAACCAATTGCTCAGCTCATCCACTTTCTTCTGGTCGCCGGCCTGTTGTGCCGCCCTCAGCTCGGCACGTTTCTGGTGCCGAACTTCGCCCCATTGCGGAGAGCGATAGTAGGCCAGCGCAACGGCCTGGCGATCGAACGTGCCGATACGGACGGACTGTGCGGTGAGAAGCTGCGCACCCGCCAGGAACGCACAGCCGAGGAGGATTGCATTCGACATCTTCATGCATGACTCCTTTCGCTGACGGCATCGTATTCTCGCGGACGCTCACGTCTGGTGATGGCCGGCACAGGCAGTAGAATTCGACTATGCCCGAAGGCGACACGATCTTTCGCACCGCGCGCAACTTGGGCCGCGCGCTGGTGGGCAAGCCGGTCACCGGCTTCCGCTCCACGTTTCCCTGGCTGATGCGCTTCAATGACGATACGCCCCTGGCCGGACAAACCGTGGACAGCATCGAAGCGCGCGGCAAATGGCTGCTCGTGCATTTTTCCGGTGGCGGCATTCTGGCTTCGCATCTGCTGATGAACGGCCGCTGGCACATCTACCGGCAGGGCGAGCGCTGGCAGCTCCCGCGCTTCCACATGCGCATTGTCATCGAGAACAGCGAGTATCAGGCAGTTGGTTTTCGCGTACCCGTGGCGCGCATGCACACCGCGCAGTCGTTGGAGCGCGATCTGCGCGTGGCGCGCGAAGAAAACGATCTGCTGAGGCCGGAATTCGACGCCGGCGCCGCGCTGGAGCGCCTGCTGGCCCGGCGCGGCGAAGCAATCGCCGACGCGTTGCTCGACCAAACCGTGCTGGCCGGCGTGGGCAACGTCTTCAAGTCGGAGATCTGCTTCGTTTGCGGGCTTCATCCGTTCCGCGCGGTTCGAACGCTCACACGCGACCAAGCCGCGGCCACCATTACCTGTGCGCAAAGGCTGCTCAGGGCAAATGTGCTCGAGGACTCGGGCGACACCATCGTCACTTATCGCAGCCAGCAGCGGCGCACCACACACGCCTCCGATCCCGGCGCAAGCCTGTGGGTTTACGGGCGCACGAGCGAGCCCTGCCGACGCTGTGGTGAGCCGATTCGCCGTCGTATTCAGGGTGCCGACGCGCGCGTCACCTTCTGGTGCCCGCGCTGCCAGCCCATGCCCGACGGGTCAGACGTGGACGGCTGAAGCGAGCGAGAGCCGGCGGCCTCTAAAGGCTCGCAGCCTCGATCTATTCGCTATTGGCTATTGGCTGTTTTCAGTTCGACGGTTTGCCGAGCCCGAAAATCTTTTGAAAGATGTTGCGATGGTCGCCGCCCAGGCCTTTGTGGTCACAGGTGTCGGTGGGTGCGGTGCCGTCGAGAAAAGCCGCGGTGTAATCGTCGGGGCACGATGAGTCGGCGAGCAGATTGGTCGCCTTATCGATGGTTTCGATCTGCACGCCTTGCGGCGGCGTAAATTCGTTGGTGTCGGAGTATTGCGGCAACAGCACAGCCTGCTTCATAAAATCAGCCCAGATAGGGGCTGCGGCGTGGGCGCCTTCAAGATCGATACTCGTGTAATCGTCGTTGCCCACCCAAACCACGCACAGCAGGCTGCTGGTAAAGCCGGCGAACCATGCATCGTGGCTGGTCCCGGTTTTGCCCGCCGCCGGCGAGGTGAATCCCATGTTGCGTACGCCGGCCCCCGTTCCGCAGAAATCTCGCCCTCCGATCACGCAGGGGTCGCTCCCGTTGCCTTCCAGAACGGCTTCCATCATGTAAGTGGCGAGAAAGGCCACCCGCGGATCGAGAACCTGGCGGGTAGTGGGCGAGTAATCCTGAATGATGTCGCCATCGGGCGTGCGCACACTGGCCAGCATCCACGGCTCAATATGCACGCCGCCGTTGCTGAAGATCGTATAGGCGCCGGCCATATCCAGCGGTGTCGCGTCATAGGAACCGATAGCCATCGACGGCGTGCCCTGCGCGTTCTTGATGCCCGCATCGCGGGCCAGTGCCGCCACCTGGTCGAACCCCACCATCCCCGCCAGGCTGATGGTCGCGTTGTTGTCCGACCGCATCAGCGCCAGGCGCGCTGTGATATCGCCGTAATACTCCCCCTTGTAATTGCGTGGCGTATATTCGTTGTCCGTACCCTCGCCGTAGGTCTGTTGCACATCGCTGATCATCGTAACCGGCGAAAACAGCTGGTTCTGCCCGGGCAGCATGGTCCCCTGGGCCGCCGTTTGGAAAGCTGCAGCGTAGACGAACGGCTTGAAGATCGATCCCGTGGGACGATGCGCAACCGCATGATTCACTTGCGAATTGCCGTAGCTGCGTCCACCCACCAGCGCCAACACCTGGCCGGTATGCGGATCGAGCGCCACCAGCGCCACCTGCGGATAGATGTACGGCTTGCCCAGCTTCTTGTCGCGCGCGTGCAGCTTGTCTACCTGTTCGTCCACCACATGAATGGTCGAGTTTACAGTCTCCGTTGCCAGCCGCTGCAGGTCAGGATCGAGTGACGTGTAGATGCGCAGGCCTTCGCGATTGAAATCCCGATCGCCGAGCCGTTGGGTGAGCTGGTCGTGCACCAGGTCGACAAAATAAGGCGCTTCGCTGGCGTCAACGCTGCCCGGCGTCAAATGCAATGGCTCTTTTTTGGCGCCTTCGGCTTGTTCTTTCGTAATGGCGCCGGTCTCAACCATCGCATCCAGCACCAGGTTGCGGCGCTCGACGGCGCGCTCGGCGTGCCGGAAGGGATTCAGGCGGCTGGGGCTCTGGATAAGCCCGGCCAGCAGCGCGCACTCCGACAGATCGAGTTGCCTCACATCCTTGCCGAAATAGTCCTGCGCCGCTTCGCCGAAGCCGTCGACCGAGAAACTGCCCAGTTGCCCCAGCGGCACCTCATTCGCGTACATGGCGAAAATCTGCTTCTTGTCGAAGCGGTGCTCAAGCTGAAAGGTGATGGCAATTTCGGCGACCTTGCGGCGCCAGGTTTTTTCCGGCGTCAGGAAGAATCCGCGCGACAGTTGCATAGTGAGCGTGGATCCGCCCTCGGTCCAGCGATGGCCGGGCGTCAGGTCATTGAGAATGGCGCCGAAAATCCGATAGAAATCGACGCCATTGTGCTCAAAGAAGCGGCGATCCTCGATGGCGATCACGGCGTGAACGAGATTCGGCGGAATCTCGTCGTAGGTGAGCAGGCGGCGCTTGGTCCGGTTGGCGTCTTCGCTCAAGCCGGTAATCAGCAGCGGCTCCAGTTCGTAGCTGGCCAGCGCTTGCCCGCGGTCGTCAGTGATGGAATCCACCTGGCCGCCGCTCACGCGAATGGTGGCGCTCTCCGGCGCGTGATAGGACTGTGGGCCGGGGTTCACGGTAATCTGCCGCACGCCTTCGCTGTAGGTTCCCAGCGGCGAGGCCTGCGCGGCTCCGTCGCTGGTGTAACCGGCTGCGCGCAACTCGTCGGCGATAAGGCGCACCGTGAGCTTTTGCCCAGGGCGAACCTCGCGCGGCGCGGCGTAGATTTTCGCCGTGTTGGCGAAGATGGGTTGTTTGAGCCGCGCGTCCACGATCCCCTCGTACTTGAAATAGAAGTACGAGAAGATGGAAAGGCCTACCAGCACCACCGCGACACACACGCCCAGCGCGGAAAGCAAAATCACCCATTTCAGCGACCAGCGCCGCACGGGCCTCGCGATTTTTACTTTGACCACCATGGGGTTTTCCAGCGTTCAGCAATCAGCTTTCAGCCGTCTTGCCTTACCTACGGTTGTGCGTTGCCCGTGGTTCCTTCGTTGCTTTAACCGCCTGGTCGCGCAGCAAGGCGCGCGCCGCATGGGGTTAATCGCTCTCCTCCAGCAGCGTTTCTTCCTCCACGTGCTTCTTTACCAGCGCTACCGCCTCGCTTAAGACTACATCCACACTCGTGCTCGTGGCGCGCGTCACCAGCTCCACCTGACCCGCGGATGCCTTCTTGCCAACATTGATGCGATAAGGAATGCCCACGAGGTCAGCGTCTTTGAATTTGACGCCGGCACGGTCGTCTCGGTCATCAAGCAGCACGTCCAGGCCCGCAGCCTCAAGATCACCGGCGAGCTTTTCGCCGGTTTCGCGCAGGGCTGCGTCGGCCACGTTGGTAATCGTCACCACCACGGTAAAGGGCGCGATAGAGACCGGCAGCCAGAAGCCGTTCGCATCGTTTGACTGCTCGATCGCGGCTGTCAAAATGCGCTCGATGCCGATGCCGTAGCTGCCCATGATGGGCGTCACTTCCTTGCCGTTCTCGTCGAGCACGCGCAGGCCCAGCGAGTTGGAGTACTTGGTACCGAGTTTGAAGATGTGTCCCACCTCGACAGCCTTGCCCACCACCAGCTTTCCAGCGCAGCGGGGACTCGGGCAGCCCTCGCCCTCATTGACGTTCCGGACGTCGGCCGACAGCGTCCACGTAAAGTCGCGGCCGGGCGCCACGTTGCGCAGGTGGTAGTCGAGCTTGTTGGCTCCGCAGACCATGTTTTTGCGGCCTTCGAGCGACTTGTCGGCGACAACAATCAGATCCCCGTCTCCCGCAAACTCCAGCGGCGAGCTGCCCGGATTCGCCACTTCCTTGGGCCGCAACCCAACCGGGCCCAGGTATCCGGCCGGCCCGCGGAAGTACTTCGCTAATTCGTCAGCCTGCATGGGGCGCAGCTCACTCGCGCTCAGCAGGCCCAGCAGCTTGGCTTCGTTCACCGAGTGATCGCCGCGCAGAAAAACGGCCACCGGCAGCCACTTTTCATGTCCCTCGCCTCTGAATCCGCGCTCGGCCATATAGGCCACGCACTTGATGTCGGACGCCGGCGAAATTTTAAAAAACGCGGCCACATCGGAAATCGCCGCGCAGCCCGGCGTGTGCACCAGTTCCGGCTTGCCATCTCCTGTAGCAACCATCTCCTCCAAAAGGTCAAGCCGCGAAACGGCCTTTTCCAGGTTCGCCGCGTAGCCGCATACCGGGCAGCTTGCGATCAGGTCCTCGCCGGCATCGGTGTAGACCATGAACTCCTGCGACTGCGAGCCGCCCATGGCGCCCGAATCGGCTTCAACCGCCACAAAGCGCAGGCCGCAGCGGGTGAAGATGGCCCGGTAGACCTGGTCGTGTTGATTGAAACTGCGGTCGAGGCCGGCCTCGTCCAGGTCGAACGAGTACGAGTCCTTCATGATGAATTGCCGCACGCGCAGCAAGCCCGACTTGGGCCGCGGCTCGTCGCGGAACTTGGTCTGGATCTGGTACCAGATCTGCGGCAACTGCTTGTAGCTGCGCAATTCGCCGCGCGCAATCCCGGTCATGATCTCTTCATGCGTAAAGCCC
>JASHYS010000278.1 GCA_030042915.1 Acidobacteriaceae bacterium | reverse complement strand
CCACGGACGAAGACCTGTCCCTCCACCCCAGCGAACAAAAATCACTCGCTGGGGGCCCCGGATCCGTGGGGACCCCGGAGAGATGCCGGCGTTACAACCCGGGGAAGGATGCCGGCGCTACGGATGGCCTACAATCATGAGTGGATTTTTTGGCCGTTTGAGGGGCCTCAATCGCCATGATGCATCTGATGACTTGCTGCACTTCAAGAAAACTCCTGACCATTGCATTCTGCGCCGCGTTCATCGTGGTCACCTTCACTTGCGCCGCGCAGGCGCCCGCAGGCGCCGCACCCTTCTCGCCAAGCAATCCCTTCTACGCGCCCAGCACGCTGCCGTTCCAGGCGCCGCCCTTCGACAAAATCAAAGATAGCGACTACCAGCCGGCGATCGATGCCGGCATGGAGCAGCAACGGGCTGAGGTCGAAGCCATTGCCAACAATCCCGTGCCACCCACGTTTGAAAACACGCTGGTGGCGCTGGAGCGCTCGCACCGTCTGCTCGACCGCGTGTTGTTCGTGTTCAACTGCGTCACCGCCGCCAACCTTGACGACACGCTCGAAAAGGCGCAGGACTACGAAGCTCCGCGGCTGGCCGCACACCAGGACACAATCTTCCTCAATGCCAAACTCTTCGCGCGCGTCAAGGCCATTTATGATCGGCGCGCCTCGCTGCACCTCGATGCTGAGTCGCTGCGTCTGGTCGAGGTCGATTACCAACAGTTTGTGAAAGCCGGCGCCAACCTCTCCGACGAGGGCAAGGAAAAGCTCAAGAAGCTCAACGAAGAGGATGCGGCGCTGGAAAACACCTTCAACAATCAGTTGCTGGCCGACAACAAGGCGGGTGCCTTCTCGGCCACCGACGTGCATGCTCTCGACGGCCTGAGCGAGGCGCAATTAGCTGCGGCCGCTGAGGACGCGAAGGCGCGAGGCCAGCAGGGGTGGTTGCTTGCTCTCGATAACACCACGCAGCAGGGCATCCTGGCGGATCTCAGCAACCGCGCTACGCGCCAGGCCATCTTTGAGAACTCCTGGGGCCGCGCCGAGAAGGGCGGCGCCAATGACACGCGCGCGACCATCGCGCGGCTGGCGCAACTGCGCGCGCAGAAAGCGGCGCTGCTGGGTTTTCCCAACTTCGCCGCGTGGGACCTGACTGACCAGATGGCCAAAACCCCTGAGGCGGCCATGCAATTCATCGATGCGCTGGTGCCGGCATCGACGGCCCGAGCGGCGCGCGAGGCCAAAGACATCCAGGCGCTCATCGATTCCCAGCACGGAGGGTTCACGCTGGCGCCCGGCGACTGGGAGTTTTACGCAGAGCAGGTGCGCAAGGCACGCTACGATCTCGACGAGTCGCAGATCAAACCCTACTTCGAGCTGAACAGCGTGCTCGAGAACGGCGTCTTCTACGCAGCGCACCAGCTCTACGGCCTCACCTTCAAGGAACTCCACGATATTCCCGTCTACCAGCCCGACGTGCGCGTGTTCGAGGTCTTCGACGCCGATGGCAAGCCGCTGGCGCTGTGGTATTGCGACTATTTCAAGCGCGACAACAAGAACGGCGGCGCGTGGGAAGACGTGATGGTGGGCGAGTCAAAGCTCCTGGGCACCATGCCCGTGGTTTACAACGTGGCCAACTTTCCCAAGCCCGCGCCCGGCCAGCCGGCGCTGCTCACTTTCGACGACGTCACCACCATGTTCCACGAGTTCGGGCACGCGTTGCATTCCATGTTTGCCAACACCATGTACCCGAGCATTTCAGGAACGCTGGTGGCGCGGGACTTTGTCGAGTTTCCTTCGCAGTTCAACGAGCACTGGGCTAGCTATCCCGCGGTCTTTGCTCACTATGCGCATCATTACAAAACCGGCGCGCCCATGCCCGCCGCACTGGTAGCCAAAATCAGGAAGTCGCAAAGCTTCAACCAGGGCTACGCGCTCACCGAACTTCTGGCCGCAGCGGCGCTCGATATGGAGTGGCACACGCTCGCGGCGAGCGCGCCGCTCCAGGATCCCGACCAGTTCGAAGAGCAGGCGCTTGAGAGCAAGAGCCTGTGGATCAGCTACGTGCCGCCGCGCTACCGCTCCAGCTACTTCCTGCACATCTGGCACGAAGAATATGAGGCTGGCTACTATGCGTATCTGTGGAGCGAAATGCTCGACGATGCCGCGTTCCAGTGGTTCCTCGATCACGGCGGCATGACGCGGGCCAACGGCGACCGCTTCCGGCGCATGGTGCTCTCGCGCGGCAATACTGAGGATCTCCAGAAGATGTACGACGCGTGGCTGAGCGGCAAGCCCAGCATCGAGCCGATGCTGAAGTTTCGCGGGCTAAAGGGCGGGGATTAGCCTCGATCCCCCCTGGATCAATACGTCTGGGTTGGGCGCAGCACCACCGATTGCGCAGCGATGGTGGGCGTGCTGCTGCCGGCCGCAGGCGGAAACAGCCAACCGCTGACGGAAACGAAATCATTCGTTGCCAGCCCACCGAAGCTGTCGGGGCTGAAGCCTGTGAAGGCGGTTTGACCGGTCGTATCCACGTTGTACGACGACACCGCGGAGGGCATGGGCCAGGGTGCGAAGAACGTGCCGGTTGTGCCCAGCGTAAAGCTGGTTGTGGCTGAGTCGGTCGCGGTAATTATCCCTGTCAGCTGGCTGGGCTCGAGCTCGACTGCCGATGCATTGAAGGAGAGCGACGGCGGAGGTCCCCATACGCCCGCAGCCGGTCCCGATCCCATGGTGGTTAGCGTTCCGGACTCGACGGTGAGGGTTACATTTTGTCCCACGGCAAGGTCCGATGAACCGGTGAAAGCCAACCCTGGAGGCATGTTGAAGCCATTTGCATCGATGGAGTAGCTGGTGGCGCCGGCAGCGAGAAAGACAGTTGCCACGCCGCCCAGCGGAAAGCCCGTGGCATTGGCGGGATTCGAATGCAGGAGCACAGAGAGTGTGGGAGGAGCGCCCGCGATGTTGGTTGTGCTCGGCATCAGGCCGATGATGGTGCCTTCCACGGTCTGCGCAGCGGCGGCCTGCACGTAATCCACCGAGGTGGCAGTAATTACGCCACCATAGCCGGTGGCCGCCATGCTGGAGACGGCCACGGTCATGATCTGACCGTCGGCCAGGCAGCCGATGCCGGGCGTGGTGCAGGCGCTCGAAGGAAAGTTGTTAAACGCCGTGCTGTTGGTGGTGGCGATGTCGAAACTCCCGCCCCAGGGCGCAGTCAGCGTGAACACGTCCGTACTGGGGGTGACCGTTCGCACCGTGCCGGTAATTGAACCGAATTGCGGCGGCGTTGGAGGCGATGAGAGCTCCGAGAGGGTGACGCCATTCGCCGCAGCCAGGTTCAAGGAGAAATCGGGCTGAATCACCGCGTTGAGATTAATATCGATCGCGAAGCCCAGCGCCGAGGAGGTGCTCACCGTGACTGGAAAGGGAGCAGACGACCCAAAGCCCAGCGTTGTGGAGCTATCGGGTTCCAGCTCGCAAACACTGCCCACGGCGCACGAGCTGCCCAGCGCGGAGTCCGACTGGTTATAGATGACCAGTTGCGGGTTGGTAAAGGTGAGACTGAGGTTGGTGTACGTTCCCTGAGCCACCTGCGCCGAACTGAGAAACGTTGAGAGCGCTTGCAATTGTGTGACATCAATCTGGGGCGGCGTGGGATCAGTGGCCATGTCGATGTTATTGAGCAGTGACACCACGGGTGGACCGCTGGATGGCATCAGCGTGGCATTGGCCAGGGTGACCTGAAAGGAAAGCACGGTGACGCCGACCGGCGGGTCGTCGGTCACGGTCATGTACACGGTTCCCTGGGGCGAGGCTGGGCAAGCGCCAGTGCAGGTGCCGATGCTGGTCGAGTTCGAGCCGCACCCCGGCAGAAGGGCAGTGAATAAGAAGAGGGCAAAGAAAAAAGGCAAAGACTTGCGCATCACGATTCCTCCATATTGCGAGAGGTCATGGGCACTTCGGGCAGACGCGCTTTTTCCGCCGAGCCGGCCAGTGGCCGCTCGACAGTGAGAGGCAAGGAACGAAGAAGACGCATACGCCGCGAACGGGTGATTATCCAACATTTTAGACGGGAAAACCTGCGCAGGGTTGGCAGGCTGGAATCTTCGCCGCGCCGCAGACTACGTCTTGCCCGGCTTGTATGCGACGAGCAACTGGCCGGCGGTGCGGTCTGCGAACAGCGGCAGGGCTTCCTGGGGGATTCCGACGGTTCTGGCGTACGGCTCAAAGTCGGGGTGGTCCACTCGCACTTTATGGAATCCCGCTCGCCGCGCCAGCGCCACAAGCTC
>JASHYS010000026.1 GCA_030042915.1 Acidobacteriaceae bacterium | reverse complement strand
CGGCTGGGATTGCCCGGGACTGTCCGCGGATTCTTTGCCGGCACCGCCCAGGCCTACCAGCAATCGCTGTCGACGGAGCCGATTTTGATCATCACCGCATTGCTCTCGGTTTTTATCGTGCTGGGCATTCTCTACGAGAGCCTCATTCACCCGCTGACCA
Source organism: Acidobacteriaceae bacterium (assembly GCA_030042915.1). Next base: position 6,285 of record JASHYS010000026.1, on the reverse strand, counting down.
TCATCTCCACGCTGCCGTCCGCCAGCGTCGGGGCCATGTTGTCGCTGATGCTGTTCAAGATGGACCTCAACGTCATCTCCATCATCGGCATCATCCTGCTGATCGGCATCGTGAAGAAAAACGCCATTATGATGATCGATTTCGCCTTGCAAGCCGAGCGCGTGGAGGGCAAAACCACCCGCGACGCCATTTTCAGCGCCTGCATGTTGCGCTTCAGGCCCATCATGATGACTACCATGTCGGCGATTTGCGGCGCGCTGCCGCTGGCCTTCGGGAGCGGGACGGGTTCAGAATTGCGCAAGCCTCTGGGCATCACCATTGTGGGCGGGCTGGTTCTGAGCCAGATGCTCACCCTGTACACCACGCCTGTCATCTACCTGTATATGGACCGGCTCCGCCTGCGCGCGCTGGGCCGAACGCACGATAAGCTGCCGGAGGTAGCGGAAGGCACCGCAGTGTAATTCGAGAAAGATCATGAACCTAATTGAGCCAAGGAAACGAATTCATCTCTCCCGCGCCGGCGCCGCGCTGGGGCTGCTCATCGTGCTCGGCGGGTGCCGCGTCGGTCCTCCCTATCAGCCCCCGGCTCCGCAGAACGTCACCGCTCCCAACTACAAGGAGTCGACGGTGAACTTCCACGATACCGAAGGCTGGAAAGTGGCCAGTCCCCAGGACGCCATGATTCGCGGCAAATGGTGGGAGGTCTTCAATGAGCCTGAGCTGAACGCGCTCGAAGAGCAACTCAACATCAACAACCAGAACCTGAAGGAATATTTCCAGAATTACATGGCGGCGCGCGCCGAAATCGCCGAAGCGCGCTCGCAATACTGGCCAACCATCACTGCCGCTCCCTCATGGAACCGGTCGAGAAGTTCGAGCACGCTGAGTAATTCGACGCAGGCCAACACCGGAAAGGGAACGACATTGTGGACCGCGCCCATCGATGTCTCATGGACGCCCGACTTCTGGCAGAAGATCCGCAACGAAGTGCGCGAGGCTCAGTATGCAGCGCAACTGAGCGAAGCCGACCTGGAAACGGAAAAGCTCACCGAGCAAGCCAGCCTGGCCGAATATTTCTTTGAGATTCGCGGCCAGGATATGCTGCAGAAGATTCTCGACGAGACGGTAGCAGCCGATCAGAAGTCGCTGGACTACAACCAGGCGCAGTATGACACCGGCGTGGGCGATTACATCTCGGTAGCGGAGGCCAAAACCACCCTTGAAGCGGCGGAAGCAACCGCGGTGAACGTAGGCCTTTTGCGCGCGCAGTACGAGCACGCCATCGCCATGCTGATCGGCAAAATACCGGCCGATTTCTCGATCCCCGTTAAGCCGATGCTGTATAACCCGCCTTCCATTCCCACCGGTGTTCCCTCGCAGCTGGTTGAGCGCCGGCCTGATATCGCGGCTGCCGAGCGCACGCTGGCTGAAGAAAACGCCCTGATCGGCATCGGCTACGGCGCCTTCTTCCCGCAGGTGACCATCGGCGCCAGCGGAGGATTTGAGAGCTCCGCGTTGACGAACCTGTTCAGCTGGCCGAGCCGCTTCTGGTCCATCGGGCCGTCGGTCTCGCAGACGCTTTTCAATGGCTGGCTCTATCGCGCCGAGTTGCACCAGTATGTCGCCCAATACAACGCGGATGTCGCCACCTATCGCCAGACCACGCTCACGGCCTTTCAGCAGGTGGAGGACTACCTTGCAGCCACGCGCGTCTACTCGCAGCAGATCATCCGCCAGGATCAGGCGGTCAAGGACGCGCAGGATTACCTGAATCTGGAATTGGTGCGCTACAACACCGGGGTCGATCCATATGTGGATGTCGTGATTGCGCAGACCACGCTGCTCACGAATCAGGAGACGCTCAACAGCCTGCAGGTGAGCGAGATGACCTCGGCTGTGCAACTGGTGCAGGCTTTGGGCGGAGGCTGGGATCTCTCACAACTTCCCACGCCGGCGCAAGTGGGAGCCAAAACCACCAACGCCGACTACACGCTGCAGCACTGAAAGACAGCGATTAGTTGTTACTGTGTCTGCCGATAGCAGATGTTCTCGCCGTCCAGCCGGTACTCTGCCGAACAATCCTCACCGCCGCAGATCATGGTTTCGCCACCATAGAGCTGGCGCCGGGTAATGAGCCCCAGCGTCCCGCAGCGCGGGCACGACATCACGGCCACAAAAGGGTTTTGCGCCTGGCCCAGCTTGGTCTGGTTTTCCAGCACAAAAACCGTTCCCGGATCCATTCTTTCGGGAATCCATTCTTCCAAAAACTGCAAGTCGGACGACATCGTTCCCTCCCGCGGGCTGATGGTACCGATGGGCGGCCCATCCGTTTCAGGCTCGCCTCGGTTGTTCGACGTAAAGCAGGTTGAAAAGAAATGCCGCAACCCGGCAACTCTGGTCAAGCCCAGTGTTGCTGCGCGCGGGCGCTCAAGTCAATGCGAATCATGCGCGGGGGTTGGCAAGTGGGATTCCCCAATGGAGGTGGACCAAACTGGAAAAGCAACAGAGACGCGGTGACCAAAACACTATCGAGACGCTGAAGTGGTGGCCTGCTCATGGTTTCGCGCAAAATCGTCGATCGCCTTGTAGGTCTCGACATTACGCTCGATGGCCTCAACATACTCGCGCGTTTGCGTAAAAGGAATTGATTCCACAAACTCATCGATCCCCGAATAAGGGCCGGCAGCCTCCCAATCCACAACGCGATTGTCGCCCGCATTGTAGGCCGCCAGCGCGTACTCCGGCACGCCGCCAAAGCGGTCAAGCATCTGCCGCAGATAACGCGTCCCCAGCCGAATGTTCATCTGCGGGTCGAGCAACTGGAAGGTCTGAAAATTCGAGATGCCCTCTTCGCGCGCCATCTGCCTTCCAACTACCGGCAGCAGCTGCATGAGACCATAGGCGCTTTTATTCGAAATCGCATTGGGATCGAACTCCGACTCCTGCCGGATAAGCGAGGCCACAAAGTAGGGATCGAGATTGTTTTTTGCCGATTCAGCCTGAATTGTGTCCCACCACGGCTCGGGAAAGAGAATGCGCCAGTAGGCAAGCGGGATGGCCGGGATGGATGCCGAGGCGGCCCCGGGCAAAGCACGCTTGAGGGCGCGAATGGCGCGATAGATCTCGCCATACGAGGAGTAGATCTGCGCCTCGGCCAGCGCACTCCACGAAGAGGAATTGGGATCGGCCTTGATCTCTCCCGCAATGAATTCGTTGAGGCCGGCGTTGGCCAGCAGCCGCGCTTTGGCCAGGTGCGGGCTGTCCTCAGGGAAAGTGTCGACCAGAGTGGGCAGGGGTGTCGGCTGAAAGTTATCCAGGTTGGGCGCCGCAGCCGATTGCGTGCCGCCCGCACCGGGGGCGCCCGGGGAGCGATCTGTGCTGGCGGGGGTGGTGGATAGCGCCGTCAGCCGCTGCCGCGCCATCTGCGCATAGAAAAAATGCTGATACACGCGGACGATGGTGCGGTAGTCGGCCGCGGCCTGGGCCGGATTATGGTCCTGCGTCTCATAGAGGCGGCCGCGCCAGTAGAGCGCCGAGACAGTTTCAGTAGCGGTGGGATAGAGGCGGATCTGCTCGTCGAAGATTCGCGCCGCATCCTTGTAGAGCCCCAGCCGGTAACTCAACCAGCCCGAGTGCCAGTGGGCCGCGGCGGCATTCTTGTCGGCAGGAAAGCGCGCTGCCAGGTCACTGTAATACTTGATCGCCGTGGGATAGTCGCGTTTGAGCAGATACATGTTGCCGCTTGAAAACAGCGCATCGGCGAGCCATGGGCTGTGCGGAAACCGCGTCTCCATCTCAGCCACCAGGCTCTGCTGCCCGGAATCGTCGTCGCGGTTTCGCGCCAGCTCCATCAGCAGGTCAAGGCGCCGAGCGCCATTTTCGTCGTCCGTGTCGGGCAGGGCGCGCGCTTCTGACGGTGTAAGCCTCTTCAGCTTCAACTCGCAGGCGGCCTCCGATACGGCAAAACCGTTGCGCGTGGCCGCATCAAGTCCCGGCTCGTGAAGCAGCGCCTGAAATTGTTCCGCTGCCTCAGCATCGCGGCCCGCGTCGTAGTAGGCGTCGGCCAGGCTGCGCAGATCGGTCACGGTCAGTGTCGATTCGGCTCCCATCTGCGTCAGTTTGGCGCGCGCCGTGTCTGCCTCGTTGCTCAATGGGTGCCCCAGAAGAAGCCGTTTGAACATGGCTTCCGCCGCTTCCTTTTGGCCAAGCCCAAGCTCCACCTGCCCTTCGGCGAGTTGGTAACCGGGGCGGTCGACGGCGGGTGTGCCCGCAGCTTCAGCCAGTACCTTGCGCGCGCCCTCAAGATTGTTCAACGCCAGAAAAATCGTGGCTTCGAGCTCGGGAACCTGCTCATCGAAGATGCTGTCGGGATAACGATCGACAAATCCATGCAGGATGCTTTCGGCCGCGGCGTCCTCGCCGGCTCCGTGGCTGGCCACGGCATCAAGAAAGTCCGCGTAGTCGGCCATCTCTCCATCGGCTTTTCGGGCTTCGGCCAAGGCTACCCCGGCTTCGGCGTAGCGCTTGTCGAGCAGGTAGGCGTGGCCGATCGCCAGATAGGCAGCGGCGGCCGCTTCGCCGGTGTGGCTGCGCGCGTAGGCAGCCACTCCGGCGTAGGCTTCCGGCGTGCGCAGTGTGGCCAGCTGCTGGGCCATCGGCTGCAGCTCCTTTGAAGCCACAAAGGCCTGATGAATCCTGGCAGTCCGTGCGATCCGCGCCGCGCGGCTGGTGTGCTGCACAGGCTTGTGCTTGGGTGGCTGCTTCTTGGCCTTCGCCGCCGGAGTGGCCGGCTTGGATTGCGCAGGCTGTGAAGCTTGAGCAGGCGCAGAGGCTGTCGGAGCGCTCGCAGCGGGGGCGGTTGCGCTGGATCCTGCGCTGGATTGTGCCGCAGCAGGCCACGCAGCCATGATGAATGAAAGCAAGAGGGCGGCTACACGCGGCGCCGCGCCGCAAACAGGCCTTGGGGAAAATAAAACCACCATAGATCCACTTTATGCCGAATTTGACGCGCGCGACGCGCCAAAGGTACCAGCGCTGTCACCACTAGAGTGTCACCCGGCCCAGTTTGGTCACCTTCGCCCGCGTCCGGTACACTCATCTTTTCCGGTTCTGCACGATTCGACCGGCTCCATCAACCGTTTTGCGGCGATTTTTCGCATCCGAAGCCCATGTCAACCATCCAATCCATTGCGGGACAAAACGAGCAGCATCCCGACGTAGGGCTGGTAGAGAAGGTCCGCGCCGGCGATCTGTCGGCGTACGACACGCTGGTCCGCAAGTACGAGCGGCAGATCTTCAGGATTGCGCAGCACATTACGCAAAACCGCGAAGATGCCGAAGACGTAATGCAGGACGCGTTTCTCAAGGCCTACGAAAAGCTCGATCAGTTTCAAGGGAACTCGAAGTTTTACACATGGCTGGTACGAATCGCGGTAAACGAAAGTCTGATGCGGCTGCGCAAGCGGCGCACCGGCAAAATGGTCTCGATCGACGAGGATCTGGAGACCGAAGAGGGCGCCGTACCCCGCGACCTGGCCGATTGGGCCCCCGATCCCGAACAGAACTACAGCCAGGCCGAGCTGAGGGAGATTCTGCGGAAGACCATTCAGGGATTGCCGCCTGGTTTTCGCGTAGTTTTTGTTTTGCGCGATGTGGACGGGCTTTCCACCGAAGAAACCGCCGAAACTTTGGGTTTAAGTATTCCAGCCGTCAAATCACGCCTGCTGCGCGCGCGGCTGCAGTTGCGCGAGCGCCTCAGCCGCTACTTCAAGCGCAAAGCGACGCCAGCGGTCGCGCAGGAAAAACGGAGTTCAACAAGTGACCTGCACTGAATTTCTGGCGATACTCGACGATGTGATCGACGAATCGATCGCCGCCCAGACGCGCGCCGAGATCGAATCGCACCTGCGAAAGTGCGGCTACTGCGAAGTTGTTCTCAATACCACGCGCCGGACCATCGAGATTTACCAGTGCCATGAGCTTTACGAACTGCCCGCCGAAGTGAGTACCCGCCTCCACGCCGCCATCAAAGCCCGCTGCACCAAGGTCCGGTAAGAAACAGCCATCAGCTTTCGGCTATTAGCCTTCAGCTCGCCGATATTACGGTGCTAGATGGGCCGAAAATCGTCGACCTGGCCTGGTGTCTCCTCCAGCACCGTCATCCCGAGCGACCGGGTCCTCAGCGGCAGGTCTTCGTCGCCAGGGTGAGGCAGCTTACGAATTTGCAGAAAAAAATCTAATACCTCACGGGGTATATTTTGGACATTAAATCTTTTATAATCAGCG
>JASHYS010000025.1 GCA_030042915.1 Acidobacteriaceae bacterium | reverse complement strand
GAACGTGGACCTGTCCGTTGGGGGTCCCGGACTATGGGGCAACCCGCGCTCTCAATGATTCGCCTTGGCCCTGGCAAATTCCTGGGCTACATCGCGGACGAACGCAACGGCGCCCGGGGGCACAGCCACATTGCCGCTGAGGACTGTACTGAATTGCTCGGGTTGACCGTAGTAAAGCTCGGTGTCCTCAGAGTTCTGGCTAACGCTGGTGCCGTCAAGATCGATGCCGAGAAAAACGCCCTTGGTGCGCGAGTAGCTCAACAGCTCGGCGTTCATTTTCCAGTCAGTTGAAGCTTGGCCGGCGCGGCCCACCGGTCCGGCGGCTGCCGCGGCGTCGGCGCCGATCTTGAACTTGTTCCTGAGCAGATCCTGCATCCCCTTGTCATTGACGGCAATCAGAATCAGATCGGTGGCCTGGCCGCCGAATTGGAGGCCAAATGACCCGCCGGCCATGCGGATGAACACCGGACCGCTCCAGCCGTGGCCGGTACGGCAGGTCACCACGCCTTGTCCGTACTGACCACCGACGAAAAAGGCGCCTTTCATCATGCTGGGCACAACCGCGACGCAGGTGGCGGAGCGAAGAATGTCGCTGGGGACGGTCGCGTCTTTGGCGTTCATGATCTGGTCGAGGACGTTCTTGGCGGAGTCAATACGGTTCTGCAGGTCCTCTTTGTCTGAGGCAACGGCGGCCGTGGAAGCGAGCAGAAAGCTGAGGAAAACAGAAGCAAGAGTCTTTTTCATATGCATCTCCTTTACATTCCGCAGGCTTTTCACCGCGGATCACGGATTTCTCGAGTTAGAGGCGCTATTCCACCGCTGATGCGATTCGTGCGGGCCAGCCAAAAGATGACGAGAGCAAGCGGCTGGCGGCTACAGGGGGAAGCCTCTTGAAACAGCCTACAGCATGGGTGCGAGGCCAGACACCCTGGTTTTTGCGGAAAATGGTCGCTTGCCGGCCCTTGCCCCGACCACCCCTTCTTGTCGTTGGACGCGGACTCAAAACAGCTGCGACCCCGGCGGACTCAAAAAATCGAATTATGATGAATTGATTTTGAAAGAAGGTCCGCGGCGATGAGCATCAGGGGGAGGCGACGGAGTCTGCGCCGTTTGCTGCGCGGGTTCATGCTGTGCTCGATCTCGGCCGGGGCCATGGTTCCTGCCATCGCGCAGGACAGTTTGCACCTGCACGCGCAGATCAATGGCAGGGCGTATCAGGATGACATGATTGCTGTGACCGCGCCGCTGTCCTGGACCATTGCCGTCGACGATAACACCTACAGCGGGCTCCATAGCGGTGCGGTCCTGCATAAAGGAAAGTACGTTCTCCGCCTTTGTACCGGCTGCGGGCAGACGAGCGGTATCGTAGGAGGCCGCTTCGCTGAGATTGCAGGTCTGGTTCAGCCGTGGTCCAGGGTCGAGGAGCCAAGCGGGCCTTGCGGGAAATCGAAAACCACCAGCGTATCGAAGCAGTTTGATCGAGTCGATCTGTGGTACCGTCGCGATGCCGCTCACGGTTACCAGGAAATTGCTGCCAACTGCCGGCAGCCGAGAACGACGGCGACGGTCTGGTACGGCTCTTACTTTGCCGAGAGTTGCGCCGGCGTTCCGCCGGGAAGTGACTGCGGAGGATATTTCCTGCACTTTGACTGGCTAACGAATCCGCACAGCGAAGATCTTTCGCCGTTCCCGGAAATGGCCATCGGCCTGACCTACGAAACCACTGATCTCGACCGCCTGCCGCGCCAGGGTGACCCGGAGCTCGATCGCGTGCTGGCGGAGGCATCGTCGATCGTACGGTCAGTGCGCTTCAAGAAGATCGAACCGCAACCCGCGCAGTGACCTGCTTGCTGAACACCTGCCTGGGAACGGCCCAGAAACGCGGCGAACGAAAGCAAAGGCGACGAACGCAGACGCGCCGCCGCAAGGTGCCCGATCTTAAATTGGAAGGAAAGATGGGGAGGGCCGAAACAACGCCGGGTGGCTTTTTTTCAGGTTCGCAAAAAAGAGGAGTTCCCAGGCTTCATGGAAACATGCTGCCTGGGAACTCCTTTCCCCAGATCTGCGTTGTTTCTGTCAACATCATGAAAGAAGGTCGGTAACTGCACAAGAGTACTTAGGGACTATAGATCAAAGTAACCATGACTGTTTATCAATTACTAACTGGCTTGAGGCCTCTGCCCTCGCCCTTATGGCTGCTGCGTTCCTGGGGCAAAAGAGAGCGGCTCAGCGCCGACATGGTGAGCTTTATGCGGTTATCCACACCGGCTTTACGCATCAAGCGGCCCACATAAGCCTTTACAGTTCTTTGTTCTATGCCCAGCTGCGAGGCAATCTCGCGCGTGGAGTGCGCCAGCAGGATTAGCTCGAGCACCTGCTCCTCGCGGGGAGTGAGTTGGGGGCTGGCCGTCACCTGGGCGGCGTGAGGTCCGTTCAGCAGCCGGTCGATGAGGCGCGAGAGCAAATGGCGCGGCGCCCAAATCGACCCGGAGGTAACTACGTCGATCGCCTTACGTACAAGCTCGGGGCCGGCCGTCAGTCCCAGGTAGGCGCGGGCGCCGGCAATAATGGAGCTCAGTACCAGCTCGTCGTCCCCCTCCGGGCCGATCACAATCGAACGGATCTCCGGCCGGGTGCGTCGAATGGTTTCCAGGTCCTCAAGGCTGCCCGCCGAGGAATGCAGATTCACGACAATATACTCAATGCCCGATGAGCCGAGCAGCTCCGGCAGGGTTCCGATGACCGGGGTGAGTTGGGCTCGATCGTGATCCGCTGGCTGATCGAAGATGGTGGCAAGGCCGGCCACGCGGATGGGCTCGGCGGCCAGCAGTCCGATGCGAATCGTGTGCGGATTCGAGCCTTTCATGGCGATCCTGGATTGGTGCATTCTATTCTGCGTTCACAAACGAGGCTGCCGAATAGCCATTTTGGGGGAGTACGGTGGACCAAAGCGCGAGAGCCGGGCTTAGAGCTTGGGGAGAACGATGCCCTGTTGCCGCTGATACTTGCCCTTGCGGTCGGCATAGCTCGTCTCGCAGGGCTCGTCGGAACGGAAGAACAGAATCTGGCACAGACCTTCGTTGGCATACACTTTAGCCGGAAGCGGCGTGGTATTCGAGATTTCTAAAGTCACGTATCCCTCCCACTCCGGCTCAAAGGGCGTTACGTTAACGATGATGCCGCAGCGCGCGTAGGTTGATTTCCCTACGCAAATGGTCAGCACGTCGCGCGGAATGCGAAAGTACTCCACCGACCGCGCCAGCGCAAACGAATTGGGCGGAACGATGACCGACGGCGCCTGCACCGATACAAAGGACCGCTCGTCGAACGCTTTCGGGTCGATGATGGCGCTGTTCACATTGGTGAAGATCTTGAACTCATCGGAAACCCGCAGGTCGTAGCCGTAGGAAGACAGTCCATACGAGATGACACTGCCGGCAACCTGCTTTTCACTGAAGGGTTCAATCATGCGATGCTTCAGGGCCTGTTCCCTGATCCATCGGTCGCTTTGAATCGACATCGGTCTCCTGCGCGGCCCGCCGTGCCGCTTGGCAGGCGGTTGGATTCGCCTCCGGTTGATACCGGCTGAGGTCTTAGTTCGAAGTCACATCTTACGCAACGCCCTCGCTGCTTGACAAACCGTCCGCTGGGCGCAATATACCGCTCTTGCGCCTCCCTGTGGGGTCCCTGTAACGCCGGCGTCTTGCCCGGGGTCCCCACGGACAGATCCTCGTCCGCGGGGTGGTTGGCGGCTGCAGTGCGGGCATCCTTGCCCGAGCCCCACCCCCGAACCCACCGGGCGGTCCCGTTTTTGACAGGAGAAATCCACAGTGCTTGATTCCCTTGTTCCCTAATCGCAGCAAAATCTGTACTATGAGCGGAGTAGGCGGCTCCCCAGGCGCCTACGTGCTCAAGGCGAGCGAGGAGACTCCATTGATCAAGCAGGATATTGTTCACAACGTGGTCGAGCGGACAGGTCTGCCGCGCACCAAGGCAGAAGCGGCAGTGGACACGGTCTTCGAAGGGCTCAAGCAGGCTCTGGCCGCAGGCGAGCGCATCGAACTGCGCGGTTTCGGCGTTTTCAGCGTTCGCGCCCGCAAAACCGGCATTGGCCGCAATCCCCGCACCGGGACTGAGGTCAACATCGCTCCCGGCAAGGCGGTGCGCTTCAAGCCCGGCAAGGAACTCCACGCACTGGAGCCGGGCGCTTCGAGCAGCTGATCGATTAGCAGCTCGATCGCACGCGCAGCTGCTTCAGAGCTCCGCCTCCTTGGGGGTGCCCACCCTTGCCGCGTCATTGTTCTTGCGGCTCGGGCGCTTATGGCGCTAACTCGGCTGCTCTTCTTACATCAGCCGCAGCGCATCCACATCCACAATCACATTGCGGCGCGGCACGCCCGCTTTTTCGGCGTGATCCAGCATGCTGCGCAGTGCCGCATTCAGCGCCTTGCGCGAGGCCGCTTTCAGAATCAAGTGAAATCGGTAGACGCCCTTGATGCGCGCAATGGGCGCTGTGCACGGCCCCAACACCCTCACCGCTTCGCCGCTTTGGTTTTGGACCAGAAACTTGCCCAGCACCGCCGCCCACCCCGCGGCTTCTTCCAGGTTTGGCGATTGCACCAGCACATTGGCCAGTACACCGAAGGGCGGGTAATGCATCCATCGGCGGTATTTCAATTCGCGCTCGGCAAACGATTCGTAGTTGCTCGCCGTGGCCGCCAGAATCGCGTAGTGATCGGGATAGTACGTCTGCACCACAACGCGGCCGGGCAGATCGCCGCGTCCCGCGCGGCCGCTCACCTGCGTCATCAGCTGAAACACCCGTTCCGCGGCGCGAAAATCGGGCAGCGTGAGCGCGTAATCGCAGCCCACCACGCCCACCAGCGTCACGCTGTGAATGTCGTGGCCCTTGGCGATCATCTGCGTTCCCACCAGCAAATTGATTTCGCCCGAGTGCAATCTTGCCAAAAGCCGCTCCAGGTCCGCTCGGCCGCGCACCGTGTCGCGATCCATGCGCCCGATGCGCGCGCCGGGAAAAATCTCCTGCAAACGCTCCTCGCCCTGCTGCGATCCCGCGCCCAGGTAATACAAGTGCTCGCTGTCGCACCTGGGGCAACGCGCCGGAACCGTGCGCTTGTACCCGCAATAGTGGCACTGCAGCCGCTGACCCTCCATCGCCAAACCGGCATCCTCCGCGGGCGGCTTGTGATGGGTGAGGGCGATGGCGCAATTCTTGCACTCCAGTTTTTCGCCGCACGCGCGGCACATCACCACAAACGAGTAGCCGCGCCGGTTGAGCAGGATCAGCGCCTGCTCGCCGCGTTCCAGCGCCGCCTGGGTCTGCTCCACCAGCGAGCGCGAAAAAAGTTCCTCGCGGCCCGTCTCCTGAAATTCGCGCCGCATGTCGATGAGCTCCACCTCGGGCAGCGGGCGGTTCATCACGCGCTCGCGCAGTTCGATGCGCGCATACTTGCCCCGCGCCGCGTT
>JASHYS010000277.1 GCA_030042915.1 Acidobacteriaceae bacterium | reverse complement strand
GCAAGCCTCCAGCCGATTTCGACGGCGGGCATAAAGTGTGCGTCGAAGTTGGGTATGGAAAGGCCGATGTAGCCGATGAAGGAGTTCCTGAGCTCAACGGCAAACAGGCCGAAGCCGTGCCGGTCAAAATGATTCTGAATGCGATCGAGAAGCGCATCGGATTCTGCAGGTGTGAGCGGGGCGGGAAAGTGCTCCATCACGCGCGGATCGGCGTTCATGGCTTGAAAAGGCAGCCGGTCGGCCTCGCGCCAGCGGCGCAACAAGAGGCGGTCGGTTTGCAGCATTTCCAGCATGGGACTGCCGATCTTTCTAACGGCGCATTTGGCAATGACCGAGGAAAGTCAAATGCAGGTCCTTCGACTGCGGCCGGCACGCTTTAGCGCGTCGGCCTTCGCTCAGGATGACAACGGTAGTGCCCCGCGCATCGATGAACGAACCTTGCAAACGAGCAAGCTTAAAGAGCGGCGGCCTGTGCTGCCTTTTCCCAGCGCTTGGGGCGGAATTTGGCTTGCAGGATTTTCTTGCGCAGGCGCAATGACTGCGGCGTGACTTCAACGAATTCGTCGTCGGCGATGAATTCGATGGCCTGCTCGAGATTGAGCGTGGTGTAGGGCACCAGGCGGATAGCTTCGTCGGCGGTGGAGGCACGCATGTTGGTCATCTTTTTTTCGCGCACTACATTCACGTCGAGATCGTTGTCGCGCGAGTGCTCGCCCACGATCATGCCCTCGTACACATCCACGCCCGGACCGACGAAGAGGCGGCCGCGTTCCTGGAGGCCGTTGAGCGCGTAGGTCGTGGTCAGCCCCAGACGGTCGGCGATGAGCGCGCCCGTGGGCCGCTGCGGAATCTCGCCCTGGTAGGGGATGTAGCCGTCGAAGAGCGAATTCATGACAATGGTGCCGCGAGTCTCAGTGAGCATCTCGCTGCGCAAGCCAATGAGCCCGCGACTGGGCACGCGAAATTCGAGGCGGACGCGGCCGGAGCCGTGATTATGCATCTTGATCATTTCGCCCTTGCGCGGCCCCAGTTTTTCGATCACCACGCCGGTGTACTGCTCGGGAATATCGATGGTGAGGTGCTCCACCGGCTCCATGCGCACGCCGTCGACAACCTTGGTGACAATTTCAGGCCGGCCGGCCATCAATTCGTAGCCCTCGCGGCGCATCATTTCGATGAGAATTGCCAATTGCAGCTCGCCGCGCCCCAGCACTTTGAAGCTGTCGGGCGAACCGGTTTCCTCCACGCGAATGGATACGTTGGTGAGCAGCTCTTTTTCGAGGCGCTCGCGGAGGTTGCGGCTGGTAACGTATTGGCCTTCGCGGCCGGCAAACGGCGAGTTGTTGACATTGAACTGGATGGCAATGGTCGGCTCGTCGATGACGATGAGCGGCAGCGGCGCCGGATTCTCGAGGCTGGTAATGGTCTCGCCGATGGTGATGCCTTCGACGCCGGCGACAGCCACAATGTCGCCCATGGTGGTTTCTTCAATCTCGGTCCGCTTGAGCCCGGAGAAGGTAAATAGTTTCGTGATGTGCGTTTTGTAAAGGGATCCATCGCGCCGCGAGATGTTGACTTCGTCGCCGACGTGCAGCGTGCCCTGAAATACGCGGCAAATGGCAATGCGGCCGAAGTAGTCAGAGTAGTCGAGATTGGTAACCAGAATCTGCAGCGCGGCTTCGGCATCGCCCGTGGCCTCGGGAATGGTTTTGACGATGGCCTGGAAGAGCGGCTGCAAATCCACGCCTGGCCTGGCCGGATCGGTGGTCGCGGTGCCCGCTTTGGCGACCGCATAGAGAACCGGAAAATCCAGCTGCGACTCATCGGCGTCGAGGTCGATAAAAAGATCGTAAATTTCGTTCAGGACCTCCTGCGGGCGCGCATCGGGCCGGTCAATCTTGTTGATCACCACGATGGGGGGTAGCTTGGCCTCGAGCGCTTTGGAAAGCACGTAGCGCGTCTGCGGCAGCGGACCCTCGGCCGCATCCACCAGCAGCATCACGCCGTCGACCATTTTCAGCGCACGCTCCACTTCGCCGCCAAAGTCGGCGTGGCCGGGCGTGTCGACAATGTTGATCTTTCCGCCGCCGTAATTGATGGCGGTGTTTTTGGCCAGAATGGTGATGCCGCGCTCACGTTCGAGCTCGTTCGAATCCATCACGCGCTCGACCACTTGCTCATTGGCGCGAAAGGTACCGGCCTGACGCAGTAACGCATCCACAAGGGTCGTTTTCCCATGGTCCACATGGGCAATGATGGCGATATTGCGTATCGTCTGGTTCACGAAGAATAAGAGTCCATTTCCGGGATTCGGCGCGCGCCGTGTGATTCGGCTCAAACAAACATAAAATTTCCAGCGATTCCGCGCGCTTCGGCAGTTTCTATTTTATCAGCGTGGGGATTTCGTCGGGCGGCGACAGGTAAAGTCCAGCATCAACGGCGCGCGGGGAGGACGCGGCTCACGCGCCGATGCACTTGCATGTCTTCTTCGAGGTAAAAAGCAGAAGTGACCAGCGCAATATGCGAGAAGGCCTGCGGAAAGTTGCCCACCAGGCGGTTGTGCGCGACATCGTATTCCTCAGAGAGCAGTCCGAGGTCGTTGCGCAGACGCAGGAGCTTCTCAAAGAGCCTGCGCGCATCGCGCTTGCGGCCGACGCCTTTCAGGGCGGCCACCATCCAAAAGCTGCAAGCCAGAAATGCGCCTTCTCCTGCGGGAAGGCCGTCGCGTACCCTTTGGGTGTTGTAGCGAAGCACGAATCCATTTGGCATCAGCTCGCGTTCGATGGCCCTCACGGTGGCTTTCACTCGGGCGTCTCTTCCCGGCAAAAAGCCGACCGCCGGCATCAGCAGCAAAGAGGCGTCGAGTTGATCGGAACCATACGCCTGCACAAAGCAATGTTTTTTCTTGTTGAACCCCAATTCACAAACTTCCTTGTGAATGGCGTCGCGAATCGACGCCCACTTTTCCAGCGGGGCCTTGTAATGCAGGCGCCGGGCGAGCAGCACGGCGCGGTCGAAGGCCACCCAGGCCATCATCTTGGAATAAGTAAACTGCTGAGGCTTGCCGCGCATCTCCCATATCCCCTGGTCCGGCTTTTGCCAAATGGTTTCAAGACGTCCGAGGAGCAAGGCGAGCACGCGAAAGTCATCTTCGCTGTGCCGATGCATGCCATGCTGTGCGTGATAGAAGGAATCGAGCAACTCGCCGAAGATGTCGATTTGCATCTGCTGCGATGCGGCATTGCCCACCCGCACGGGGCGCGAGTTCTCGTATCCGGGAAGCCAGTCGACCTCCCATTCGAGTATCTGCTGCTCGCCGTTGAGGCCGTAGAGAATCTGCACCTGATCGGGGCTGCCGGCGATGGTGCGCAGCAGCCAATCCTGCCAGGCTTCGGCTTCTTTGTAGTAGCCGGCATTGATCAGCGCCAGTAATGTGAACGTGGTGTCGCGCAGCCAGCAGTAGCGATAATCCCAATTGCGCGAGCCGCCAATCTGCTCGGGCAGGGAGGTGGTGGGAGCAGCCACAATGCCGCCCGTGGGCCTGAAGCTGAGGGCCTTGAGCGTGATGAGCGACCGCTCCACCGCATCGCGATACTTGCCTTTGAACTCGAGCCGCCCAGTCCATTTGCGCCAGATGCGCACAGACGCGCGAAGCGCCAGCCGGTAATTGATGGGCCTGGGATCTGGTTCGTTTGAGGCTCCGTAGGTAAGCGTGAACCAGGCGCTTTGGCCGCGGCTGAGGGTGAACTCAGCCACGGTTTTCAAATTTTCGCCGTGCACGGGAACTGAAGCGTGCAGCATGACGAGATTGGGACCGGCGACGGCGCGGAAGCCATCTTTGATCCCCGTCACCCAGGGAACCGTTCGTCCGTAATCGAAGCGCAGCGCCAGCTCCATGCGCATGGAAACGTTGCCGCGCAGACACTCGACCACGCGAACCACGTCGGAGTGCCTGCCGCGCGGAGGCATGAAGTCGACCAGCCGCACCGCGCCGCCGGGTTGCTCAAAGGTGGTTTCAAGAACCAGGGTGTGATCGCGGTAGCGGCGCGAAGTGCGGTATTCGCCTTCGGCCGGCGCGATCTTCCAGTAGCCGTTGTCACTGGTTCCCAGCAGCGCGGCAAAGCACGCGCCCGACGAGAAATCGGGCCAGCACAGCCAGTCGATGCAGCCATCCTTATTCACCAGCGCCGCGGTTTCCAGGTCTCCAATCAGCGCGTAGTCTTCGATCCTCGAAGGCATATTGGTTTAGATGCAAATGCGACGCAATGGCTGCGACGGAAGTGTTGCGGGCGCCGGGTCTTGCGCCGGCAGCAATGGTTTCCCGTG
>JASHYS010000276.1 GCA_030042915.1 Acidobacteriaceae bacterium | reverse complement strand
TGACCGCTCAAGCCATTGGGGTAGCCGTTTCCATCGTAGTGTTCCTGGTGGCAGAAGACGATTTCGGCCGCGCCGGCAAGGAAGGGAATTTTGCGCAGCATGTGGTAGCCGCGCGCGCAATGCTCGCGCATCAGTTCCTGCTCTTCGCGGCTGAGTTTGCCGGGCTTGCGCAGAATTTCGTCGGGAATCGCCATCTTGCCGATGTCGTGCAGAAAAGCGCCGCGCGCGATGATCTTGATTTCTTCAGGAGGGATGCCCATGGCGCGGGCCAGCGCGATGGCATAAGCCGTTACGCGCTTGGAGTGGCCTTCGGTTTCTGAATCCTTCAGGTCCAGCGCGTCGCCCAGAGCCTCCAGCGTCACGTCGTACGAGTGCTCCAGATCCTCCATGGCGTGGCGCAGCATTTCCGTTCGAGCGCGCACCATTTCTTCAAGGCTTTGATGGTAGCTTTGCGTTTCCTCAAGAGCCTGGCGATGACAAAGGGCCCGCTCCACAGTAGTCAGCAGCTGATCGCGCTCAAACGGCTTAAGAAGATAGTCGTAGGCGCCGCGGCGCATGGAATCGATGGCCACGCTGATGTCGTGAACCGCTGTGACCATTACCACGGGAAGGTTGGGCTGCAGCGCATGGATGCGCTCCAAAAGTGCGATGCCATTCAGGTCCTGCATTACGATGTCGGTGAGCACCAGGTTGAAGGCGTTCATCTCCAGGGCTTCGAGCGCCTCGCGGCCGCCCCCGGCCAACTCCACGGTGTAGCCCTGGCACTCCAGCGCCGACGACATCATGGAGCGCACCGGTGCCTCATCGTCGACCACAAGAATACGCGCCGGCTTGCGCGCGCGCGGAGCACCTTCGCTGCGCGCACTGCCCACAAGCTGCGGTGTCTTCCTGTCGTCCAATTTCAAAGCCAAAGGGCTGCCTCCGTCCTTCTTATGCTCATCGCGCAGCCACAGAATCGATTGGGCTTGTGCATGTTGCCTCAAAGCTGTTCTCGTATACCGCTCAGGTGCTTCAAATCGCCGCCACATTGGTGCCGGCGGCAGGGGCACTTCATGTCTTCATTCAAGTTATGCGCAACGCAGTCAAGCACTTGCACAATATTTTTCTCTCGTGCTCTATTCCTTGAAGGGCGCAACGTGCCCGCGTTCCCTCTTGGATTGAGGCTACCACCTTGGCGGTTGTGCCTCAATGGTCCGGGTGTGGCAGCGCCGCTGCCTCGAACCTTCACCGCAAATTCCACTTTTAGGTGAGAGGAAAACTAGACCGAAATAGGCCACGGAAATAGGAGAAAAGACGGGAGATGATCAGCTTTGCGGGGTTTCGCGCCGGGTGCGCCGCGCCGCGGCCCATCCCTCTTTGGTGATTTGACGGCCGCGGCCCACGGCCAGCGCGTCGGAGGGCACATCTTTGGTGATGCAAGAGCCGGCGCCGATATAGGCGCCGTCGCCGATGTTGATGGGCGCGACCAAAGTTGCGTCGCTGCCCACAAAGGCGCCCTTGCCAATGCGGGTTCCGTGTTTGCTTACGCCGTCGTAGTTGCAGGTGATGGTGCCGGCGCCAATGTTTGCTCCTTCGCCGACCTCAGCATCGCCCAGATAAGTCAGGTGGTTGGCCTTTGCGCCTTTGCCGAGCTTGGCCTTCTTGGTTTCGACAAAATTGCCGACGTGCGCGTTCTCCCCAATTTCGCTCCCTGGCCGCAGGTGCGCGAACGGACCGATTTGCGCGCCGTCGGCGACCTTTGAATCCTCGAGCACACAACTTTGGCGGATGAGCACGCCGTTGCCCAGCGTGCAGTTCTCGATCACTGAGAAGGAGCGGATGCGGCAGCCGCTGCCGACGCGCGTGTAGCCCAGCAGCTGGACATATGGCTCGATGATGGTCTCCGCGCCAACCTGCACATCGGAATCGATGACGCACGTTTCAGGGCGGTCGATTTTCACTCCGGCATCGCTAAATCTCTTTGTAGTCATCGCACACTCTCTCGTTGCAGTTTATTGCGCGCCGACCTGCTCGCTGGGCGCACCGGCCGGCATCGGAATCGTAATGTCGATGGTCTTCGGAGCGCCCATGCCGAGCGCATCGAGCGGAGTCTTCAGCTCGGGTCCGTTCCCCACCACCAGCACCGCGAGCTTGTCGGGGTGCACGTATTTCTTCGCGACTGCGGTCACATCGGCCAGCGTCACCTTTTCCAGCGCGGCGCGGTAGGTTTCAAGATAGTCCGCCGGGTAGCCGTAGAACTCGAGCCTCTCGCGTTCGGCCAGGACCTTCTCCGTGGTGTCGTAGCGGAAGAGAAACGAGTTCAGGATGTCGTCCTTGGCGCGTTTGAGCTCGGCATCGGTAAAGGGCGTCGAATTCAGGCCCGCGATTTCACCCTGCGCGGCTCTGGTCCCTTCCACCGTCGTCGCGCTTTTAGTCAGGACTTCCACACGGAAAGCACCAGGGTGGTCGTAGGGCATCTCGAACCCTCCGTCGACGGCGTACGCCAACCCCAACTCGGTGCGAACCTTCTGGAAGAGGCGACCGACGAAATCCGCGCCCAGGATGTCGTTCATCACGGCAATCGCCGGCACATCGGGATTGCGGCGGTCGATGCTGATGCCGACAATTTGCACGTTCGATTGGTTCACATCGTCTTTGTTGATGAAGTAGACGCCGGGAGCAGGGCCGGGGAATTCGTGGTGGCGCGGCGGCTCCGGCTTGGCGGGCGGAAGGCCTTCGAAGGCCGCGCGCACTTTGTCTTCCATGGCGGCGGGGTCAAAGTCGCCGCTGATGCCGATAATC
>JASHYS010000275.1 GCA_030042915.1 Acidobacteriaceae bacterium | reverse complement strand
CTGGCAGGGGCAGCGCTGGTATCGCTATTGGCCACGGAATTCCAGATTTCCGCTTTCGGCGGACGAAATGAATTCGCACAGCGCCAACATGCACTTGATCCCGGCAAACGACGAAGTAAAGCGCGCATTAAGGTCGGTCAGGGCTGGAAATCTGATTGAGATGGACGGCGATCTCGTGCAGGTCGACGGCCCTGACGGGTTCAGTTGGCGCAGCTCACTCAGCCGCACGGACACTGGCGCAGGCGCTTGCGAGCTGATGCGTGTGGAGACGGTGACGATTCGTTAGGGCTTCAAGCCTCGGCGCACTGCTGTTCCAGGTATTGCAACACTCGCCCGCTTCCGGGTCGAATTTCGATTCGATCGTCAGCCACTCCTTGTAGCCCGCTTTCTTAAATTCGCCAAAGCCCGGCCGATAGCGTCTTGGCCAACTGCAAACGGCTGCGAACGGTCTTTCAGGGATTGCACTCAGCCCCGCAGCAATTCCCTCAACCTGTTCCTCATCGCCTGCTCATCGGGCTTCCCGGCAGCTCGGCCCAAACCCTCGGCCAGCAGGACGACTCGCCCGAGATGGCGTACGAACCCGTTCGCAACTCCTTCAACGGTGCAGCCGGAATAATTTCCTGGACCATCTGTCGATTCCCGGGCCGCCCGTTCGTCGAGATAATGAAGGGAGACCAACAAGCGGCCTTCCAGAAGACCATTACAGGAGAAGTCATGAAGAAGTATTTGGTTGCTATTCACCGCCCCGACGACTACGACGCGTCCACAGAGGACGAAGCGATGTCCCGCGATATCGATGCGCTCAACGACGAGATGAAGGCTGCTGGTGTCAGGATTTTCGTTGGCGGTCTGCAGCCGCCAAGCAGCGCGAAGTCTCTGCGGGTGCAGCCCGCTGGTGATGTGCTCATCACCGACGGTCCATACCTGGAGACCAAAGAGCATGTCGGCGGCTTCTGGGTGCTGGAGGTTGCTGACCTGAACGAGGCGCTGGCGTGGGGGCGCAAAGCCGCCGTCGCCTGTCGGGCGCCGGTCGAGGTGCGCCCGTTTCACGGAGGAACCGGCAGAAGCAACTAAGCGTAGCGTCTTACCTCGCGGCCTGGGAGCGAGGCGCTACTGACCCCGGCGCAGACCGCGACCGGGAAAGACGTTTTCCTGGATACGGCTGTCTTTCACCACCCATACGCCGTTCACCATGACGTGCGGGATGCCTTCGGAGTATTGAGCGGGATTCTCAAAGGTGGCGCGATCGATGACGCGCTGCGGATCAAAAACAACGATGTCCGCGTCGGCGCCGATCTGAAGGCGGCCTTTAGTGGAGAGATTTAATCGCTGAGCGGGCAAGAAACTCATTTTGCGGAGCGCGTCCATAAGCGAAAGCAAGTGCTCTTGACGAACATATTTGCCCAGGACGCGCGCGTAGGTTCCAGCGGCGCGCGGATGACCTTTGCCATGATCCAGAATGCCGTCGCTCGCAACGATCACCTCCGGGTCGGCGATTGCGACGCGGACAACATCTTCGGGAATGGCATGGATAGCAACCATGCCGCCCTGTTTGCGATAGCGTGCGAACGTTTCGGCGGTAAGGCGTTCGCCCGTGGCCGCCCATTGCAGGTCGTTGTAACTGATGCCACCGTTGCGGTCCTGCCAACCTTCCGAAAAAATGGCCGAGCCAATATCCGTCATACCGGCGGTGTAAGGATAGGCCTCGGTTGTAAAGTCGAGAGTGTGACCGGCAGCGCTGTGGATCAGGTTGAGCGCGAGCGGAGTTTGGCGGAGCTCAGTGCTGGTGATGTGTACGACATGCAGCGAGGCGCCCGCTGCGACAGCGTCGGCCATCACTTCCTGCAAGGCATCGATTCCGCCTGGCTCTACAGGGCCCGAGCTGCGCAGGTGGACGTAAACGGGCGTCTTGCGCTCGGCCGCGAGTTGGAAGACGCGAAAGATCTCATCGCGCGTGGCAGCGGGCACGTAAGCGATGCCCATGCCGATACCAAGGGCCCCTTCATCGAGACCTTGGCGCAACAGAGAAAGGATGGCTGCGAGCTGTTCCGGAGTAGCTATTGTATTGACGGCGCTGTCGTGCGGCAGAAATGTACCGCTATCGTGCATCACAGCCATACGAACGGGAATGTGCCCGACGCTTGCACCGAAGTTTATGAGTGACTTCCCTTCACGCGTGCGGTACCAGGCGTCGACGGGCGAGACGCCGACTTCCATCTCGAGAGCCGTGGTGACGCCATCACGCGCTTTGAACGCGTAGTTTTCAGGCGTCTGGCCATGCTGATGGAGGTCAATGAAACCGGCGGTGACGACGAGCCCACCGGCATCCACAACGCTGCCGCCTGCAAGCGGGGTTTCAGAGATAGCAGCGATTTTGCCATTTTGGATACCGACATCGCGTACAGCATCGAGACGTGTTTCCGGGTCAATAACACGGCCGTGCGCAATGACGGTTTCGTACTGCTGGGCTGAGGCAGCTATGGCTAGGACGCACAAGAGGAAAGGCAGGCTGCGCGGCGTGGGCCGGCAGTGAGATCGGCAGCAGAACTCCAGAGCATGGATTTGCGAGCGTGTTGACGAATGAGGCAAGTCCCAAGTATTTCACACTCGCCCTGGCTTAAGGATGGAATAAGGTATCAACTGGATTGGCATTGGCCGCCGGGGTCACAGAGGATGACGGGAACTTCGTTGATACCGAGCTTGCAGGCAGCCTTCGGGCGTCGAGTGGCCATCGACAACCTCGCCATCGCTGCGGGCAAGCACTGGGATTTTGAATCCGAACTGTCGGAGCATTCGATCGACAGCGGCGTCATTCTTGCGGGGGTTGCGGGCGTAGAAAACGAGCCGATCGATCGGCCAAGTTTGGATTTGGGGCGTGTTGCCGTCG
Organism: Acidobacteriaceae bacterium; assembly: GCA_030042915.1. Next base: position 13,333 of record JASHYS010000275.1, on the reverse strand, counting down.
CTTGCGAAGTCATGCCTCACCATTGGTCGAGGACTCGTTCGCACGCTGCGCCCGAGGCGCCGGCCTGGCGAACTGAATCTCGAATCTATTGCGGCTCAAGCCGTCACCCTTCAATCGTTTCTCGAACGGCCATCGATGGCTGCTACCGTTTGGACTCCAGACGGCGAGGTACCTTACGGCGTAAGTGAATGGCAAGCGTGCTAAGTGTTGAGTTATTGCGACGTAGATGGTGGGCCCGACAGAACTCGAATCTGTGACCTCTACCGTGTCAAGGTAGCTAGAGCCTAGAGTTACCGCTACTTTTACTGAAAACAAAGCACTTACGAAAACCCGATTAAGCACGGATTGAGCACGGAACGGGGCAACTAAGCACGGATAAGCACGGGGACGTCTGATCACTGGACACCTCCCGTGGGCCGTCCCGTGATGCGGTCCCAGATCCGTTGAACGTGTTGACGCTCGCGCGCCTCGTCGGTGACGGTGTGGAGCCAGGTTGTATCAGGCTTCGCGTGCCCCGCGGCTTTTTGCGCTTCGAACGGCGTGGCTCCGGCGTCCTGCCGCCATGTGATATTCAGGCGCCGGAACGTGTGCATGCCGAATCCTTCGAAGTAAATGCCCGTGGCTTCGGCGGCCGGACGGAAAACGTAATGCTGGAGATCGCGGTCATCAGGCGGATTACCGTCGGCGCCGGCAAAGATGAATTCATCCGATGCCTTGCCGTGCGCGAACCGGAGTAAGTCCGCGGCGAGTGGACCAATCTGCCGGCGCCGCTGGGAATTCTCGGATTTCGGAACGCTCTCATCTCCGCGATGCCAACGGCGCTGAACGTCGAGGATCTGAGCTTTCAGGCTGATGGCCTCAGGCTTTAGTGCGAGCACTTCGGAAATTCGCAGTCCAGCTACAACCGCGGTGAGCACCATCAGGCGCGCAGCCTCGGCTGAACACACCGAGGTGTCGGGGAGCGCCGCAAGAAAACGGGCCAGGTCTTCGGCTTTCGGAATTCGCTTTCTGCGTTTGAAGCACTTCTGCCCAGCGTCGATACCTGTGCACGGGTTCTCACCCTGCGAGAGTCTGCAATCTTCGCGTAAGTGAAAATCGCGCTGAGGATATTCCGCAAATCCTGACGCGCCCACCATCCAAGGCCTTCGCGCTCCACGGTCTTTCCGCCCTTCAGAGTCACGACGTGCGGCTTCGCCTTCTCGCTCAGCCAGGCTTCCACTGTTGGCCTGTCGATGTCGCACATTTGGAGCGGGCCGAACACCGGCAGGATGTGGTTCGCGATGTGTGTGCGGTATTTGTCTTGCGTGGCACTACCGAGCTGGGGAACACGGGCATCGAGGAACTTCTGAGCCATGACCCCGAACTGAATTTGAGACTGGAGCACAAATCGGCCAGCGTTTACCGTCGCCATGACCTGTTGTTTACGGGCCTTCGCTTCACGCATCGAAGTCTCATCGCAGAAGCCGATCGGGATAGATTTCTGCTTTCTCTCGATTCGGTCGCTGGTGATCACCGGCACGTATGGGCGGATGAAGTAGAACGGACGGTCCACGTCCGTCCGGGTTTGAATTTTCGGATCCTGATAGCGCTGTCCAGCCATGAAATCTCCTTCTCCGTCCTCGTGGTTGAGGAGGAGTCGGATTATATCGGAACTGGGATCGCAAGGCGTCACGGCGCGGGTGTCGCCTCCTGACTCTTGCTGCGGACGAATTCAGCGTTTGCGGCTTTCCACTGGATCACGAGCGCGGCTGTGGCTTTCCATTCAGGCCATGACACCGGACGGACACTCTCTAAGAGAGAGAGTGTGTCCGCCGCTGGATGTGTCCGAAATGTCCGGACACTTTGTCCGCTCACGCTATCTCCTTTTCAAGCAAGGCAAACCTGCCATTCACTGTTGTGAAAATGGCTTTGTAGCGCCGGACTGTCCGTTTTATGGTTTCGACTTCAACTTCGAGCTCATCCGCGATCGCTTCCGGCGTCATAGCGCCTCTGCGTAACAGAGACGCCATTCGCTGGCGGATGCTCATTTTCACCGCAAGGTCGGGATTATCGGCAACGTCCGAGGTCTTGAACACGGTGCAGTCATTGGTAAACGTGATCTGAAACCCAATGGGAGCGTGCAGGCGGCCCAGGTTGGCCTTGCGGTGATGGAAAGCAACGTCAATCACTTGATCGCTGGCCGATTCGGCTCTCTCGACAAACCACGTCGAGCGCGCGCCATTGTGCCAGAAACTGGAGCCAAACGGCTTCCGGTCGCCGTTCTCGCCCTTCGTGATGTGCGCTAAATGGGCCGACCCGCCGCCGATCTGTCGCACGGCCCGGAAGTAGCGGCCGGCGGCTTCTGCAGACTCCGGCGGCCCATCGCACGCAAACGCGACCGAATCGAAAAACGAATACTCGATGCCATGCTCGCGCACGATACGACGCAGCCGGTCGACCTCGGAGACTAACGGCCTGTCGCAGCGCGCATAAATGATCCGCGGCATTTGCTGATTTCCAAACAGCCGCTCAAGCCTGTCGCGGTGATCCTCGCCGGCGAGCTCCCAATCGAAGAATGCTACGGCCGTGCCCTGTTTCGAAAGTAAGCCGGCGAGATAAAGGGCAAAATACGATTTCGCCGCGCCACCATCACCGAAGAACAGCGTGGGATGCCGCTTGGGCAGCGTGAAGCCTACGACCTTCACGGCATCGTCTGCCTCCGGTTGGGGTAATGTTCTCAGGTCTACGCCCGGCTTGCCCTGGCGTTCGGCCTGTAGAACTCGCTGGCAAAACTCTTCCAGCATTTGCAGCCAGTCCAACTCAGCCGCCTTGCCGCGGTCCTTGAGGAGCTTGGCGCGATCAATCCTCGCTCTGGCGGATGAAAGGTTAAAGTCCGCGATGCTCAGGTTTCCATCGTAAGAACGGGCCCCGGGTAAGTCGCAGCGCACACACAGTTCGCCGATGAGTTCCTGGTGCTCACGCCGTAGCCGGTCGATTTCAAACGTGATGCCAAGGTCCGGAATATCGAGTCGGTACAGATCCTCGCGCAATGCCGTGAACTGCCTGGCTGCTTTCGCCTGGTGCTCGGCCGTGACCTTTTCCGCTCGTGCATTCCCCAGCATTTCGAGCGCGGCTTCCGGCCCCAGGGCCGCCAGGTAATCGTCGATGCCCTTGACGCTAGCCGGAAGCTTTTTCGGCCAGAAGACCCATTTCACCTTGGCGCCGCGGCTTTTCAGTTCATCGGTAAGACCATGGCGCGCCTGCCGGACTTTTGGGTTGCCCTCAACATCGGCATCAAAAAAAAATAGTGACGGTGCGTTGCTTCCACTCAACCAGAGCCAGGTCCGCGATCGGGCCTTTCTGGTCGACGCGAGTACCGCTTGCATCCACCGTCTTGCCGATCGTTCCGCGCCAATTCCACACTCCGCTCAACCCGAGCGCAAGAAACCCCGGCCGGTCCGCTGCATCGCCCAAATTATGTTGTGCGAGTCGCGACAGGCTGATAGTTTTGAACTCGCCCTCGGTGATAACGATGGGGATGCTCGGGTCTTGCAGCCAGGCCCGGTCTGTGACTGGAGCGAAGTACAGCTTATTTGCGCTGCCGGGCTCGGCGAGGTACTTATAGCGGGGCTTATTGTGTTCGTCCATCTCGGGATGGTCGACTCGCAGGCGGTAACCGCGGACATCAAACGAACCAGGTAGAGTATACGGAATCAGCAGGCCAGCATAATTGCCGGATCCGTTCTTCCCCACAATCAGCGCGCCCTCGGCATCAGAAACGCGGCGTATCTGTGCCAAGTCCGCCAGTTCGCCCGTTATCCAGCGGGCGTTTAGGGCCTCGTAATCCCGTGCTTGCAGCGGGAACCGCGAGTCACCGCCGCACCTCGCGGAGTACTTGCGCCGTCAACTTGCGCAAGTCGGGCGCAGGCTCGCCGGCGTCTCGGAGTTGCCAGGCCCAGCAGATTGCTACGAGGCGTGCGGTGGCTCGGACTGAATTCGCATCGATGTATGTTATAGTTTTCATGTCTCATCCCAACAACACCCGAGCCCACACGGAATGCGCCGGTGGGCTCGATTCTTTTAGGGCCTGCATTCAAGCTGAGACCGCAGTTTCTGCTGAATCCATTGCCTGTTGGCCGACGACGTGCGGTCGATTGGCTTCGGCGAGAAACGCCCGCAGGCCCTCGGCCGGAATCAATCGCCGTTTCGAGAGCGTCACAGTCTTGATGCGACCGGTTCGTACGCCTTCCAGCAGCAGCCAATAGGGGATTCCGTACTCCTTCGCCGCTGCGCGAGTGGAGAGAAATGCTCTATCTTCCATGGCCAGGCACCGCTGTGTTCAACTTCAGCGCCTGGTGAGGTTGATTGGATGGAGCATCTATATACACCTACACCGGCCAAATCCCCCCGTGGCGGAGTTTTGAGCCGGCAGATTCGTCAGCAGCGTTGGCCGAAGGGAGACTGATGACTATGGATACAAGATGGAGCGGACCGCGGTTTAAGGGATCAACTATTCTCGGGCCATGGCGGGAGTCTGATGAGATCGCGATTGCCCAAGAACGCGGAGGTACCGTACTTGAGGAATCCGACCTCTGCAATGAGGGACTGCCACGCGAAGCCCTGGAGGCGTGGCTGTCGGAATATTGGTTCGAGCAGGATATCCACGCGGTAACAAGAGGCCTGGAAAGATGCGCCGATCAAACTCTTTCGTTGGTCCGACAGTATGACAGCGCAAAGTGGAACGGCTTTTCACCAAAACCACGCGGCAAGAAGCCGCAGTATTTCTGCGTACGCCTGTTTTCTCCGGCTCCAAAAGCTGACCCGGCGTGGCCGGGCAAATTGTCGCGACGGGGCTGGCGGTGTGTTAGCGGCGGAACCCTGTAGGTCTCTCGGATGCCAAGAAAGCGTAGGGGCTGGATGGCCGGTGAATCCCGGGTCTTCAGGGACCCGGGCCTCCTGCTATTGTTGTTCGGCGTTGCCGTCTTCGCCTTCGGCGGCGACAAAAAGAGTGCGGACGATCGCCTCGCCATGAAAATGATTGTGAAGATTGGTGATCCATTTTCCGCGAGAGCGACGCAGGTCAGACCTGTATCGACTGAAGAGCGCGTTGGCTTTAGCAAGACCCTTACTGTTTATCACGTATCCGTGTCTGGACCGGACGCTGACTATTCTGTGTATTGCGTAAAAAAGGCTTCTCAGGCTGGGCGCACGTACACGGTCAGCATTGATTACTTAGATGGTTCCCTGTCATGGCTTCACCTCTGGCCCGAAGAAAAGAAGAACCTCAATCTTCCGCCGGGCCAGAGCACGCGAGGACGGGCATACAGGATGATGGTTTTCCAGAATGTGACGGACGATCCGCGAATGAAACCGGACCTCGCGTGTGATATCAAGAGTGAAACCCCTGCACCCTCTCGATGAGCCACCGGCCGCGTGGCCGGCTCCGGCAACGCTCCGCCTTTCCAAAACCTGTTCACCGGCGGTATGTCCACCGGCCATTTTCGAAGCGCGCCACGATCGGCAGGCGGCCGCATAACCTCCGCCTCGATCACGGGCTGAGGGGATTTTGGAAACGCGGCCGCGGCCCACCGACGGCGGCACGATAAGCCCGGTGAACCGTGGCCACGCCGAGTCCTAGCCGTTCCGCAATGGCCGGGAAGCTGAGGCCTCCGGTGTAGCCGAACGACCTCGGCCGCGTCGGTTTGCTCGCGAGGTCTAGCCATCGGTTCGTTCGCACCATCCCAGTAGGAGAAGAACGCCAGAGTCACCTCGGATGTTTTACCGTTATAAATCAGCAGGAAATACTTAAGCAGATCGCGGCCTAGCAGCATTATGACATCACGTCCGTCTGGGAGGTGCCACTTAAGCTCGCTACCTATTACCCTGTCCATTGGCAACCCGGCCACCTGCAGTCCTGGAAATGAAACCTTGGTTGGGTAGACAAAAGAGCGCCCGGCGCCGGCTGGAGTTCGTGTCGGGATGGCATCGATTGGCTGCACTCCGAGATCCAGCAAACTTTGCTCATGAACGGCTGTCCAATGCACCAGGAAGCCCAATCTCCACCTGAATAAGTGGCCCGTGGGGTTCGAGCTGATCGCCGCCCTCTGCTTCCCAATGAAAGAAACTAAATACGGGCATTCATGAGCCCCAACGCTAGCGCCTGGTTATGGTAGACCTCTTCCTCCGTGCTGATGCGCTTTACAAGGAATGCTTCCCGGCCGAAGCGCTTAACGCCGGCCTCGTAGGCATTTGCGGCGGTGTCGAATGCGCCAACAAACTCGTTGCCCTTGATTAGCGCAAACTTGCCAGAATGCGTTTTCAGTAACTCGGCTTTGAGCGCCTCAAAAGTGTTCAGCTCTTGTTCGAGGGCCATGGCGTTACCAGTTTACCAGTGGGAAGGTGCTCCCGGCCTGGAGCGTAGTTCACGCGCCGAACCCCAGCGCAATCTGCCGGCCACCGCGCTGGGCCTGCTGATACGCCTCGAATGCGCTCCGAGCCTCCGACTTGAACTCGGTGTCCAGTAACTGCTGGTTGCACGCTGAGCATACGAGCCAGGTCTGGGTAGCGACTTGCGCTGGCTCTGCGGGCGCGGCTGGTGGTTGGAGGTCAGGCCGGCGGGTCAGTCCCCGTTGGATTTCGTTGGCGCTGGAAGCAGCTTAAGGCCACCTTGGCGCGGTTTGCTTCCCGTTGCGTCAATCTTTTTGCGAAGAAAAGCGGCTATGTTTTCAATCGTCGGTTTGTTCGTTTTCATAATGCTTTTTGGTACACCACCGTGGTGGCCTCGCCCGATGGTGAGCAGATCTCCTTGCCCTTCTCCGTCAGAAATTTCTCCGTTTCCTCCGCGTTCAGGCCGTCCGGGATCTTATCGAACCTCACAACACCGATGGGGCCGGCGGGCATGAAGCCGCACTCACGGAGGATCTGGACGCACGCGTCCCCATCCAGTGCGAGTTCGCGGTCCATTCTCGTCACGAGCACGAGCTGTTGCTCTTGCTGCGACACTGCCGCTCTTGCATCGAGCATGGCCCGCGCCGGGGCTCGGGAAAGCTCCGACCCGATAGGAAACTCACCCGGTCGCGGTCCTGAAAGCTGCCGCCCGCGATTCTGATGCTCATGCTGCTGCATCGCTTGCTCCCGTGCCAGACGTTGCGAACTGGAACCACACAGGGAGCGCGCCGGTCCGGGCGTAGAGATCGAGCTCATCGGCTGTCATGCGCTCGAATAACTTGTCCAGGAAGTTAATCTCCAGACGCTCGCGGAACATGCCGAGTTCTTTCCCGATTAGCTCAAGGGCCCGGTTTGCGACTCCACCCTCGTAGCGGAATTCGCCGGTCGGCTTGCCCTTGCTGTCCAGCACTTCGACCGCCTGCATCGCCCGTTCGGCGTTCTCGCGGAGTTGGGCGAGTACCCAGGCGCGATCAACAGAGGCCTTTTCGACGGCGCGCTCCGACACTGCCTTTTGAAGCTCAGTGACCCTTGCGCTGACTGTAGCAACGCGTAGCAGTCGGTTAGCACTGGCGTGTGCGCCCTTCTCGGAGTAGCCCGCCAAAGTGTAAGCTTTTGTTGGACTTTGGCCGGATGCAACAAGCTGTGCAAAATGCTCGTGCCTGGAGTTTTTCAAAGGAGCCATATTTTCCACCGAAAACGCCCACTCATCGGAACTGATGGTATCATCCGCGCGAGCAAAAACCGCTGCGAAAAATTGGAAGTTTTGATTTCGTTTCCGTGTGTCATTAGCGAGCTACGGCGCGCCGGCGACCCGGGCCCGCGTGCTGGCTGTGCTGCGGAACCGCGAAGCAGCTCACGCGCAGCTTCGCCGAAGGCCGGTCGCCGCGGAAACGCGTTCCGGGCTGCACGTGGTGAACTGCCGGCCGCGGAGTTCAGCGCAGTGACGCCAGGCTGCATGCGCGCCGCTCTGTACGTCCGCGTGTCGACGAACCTTCGCACGCGCGATGCCGGCGCCTTCGAGCAGAATCCTGAGGTCCAGGAAGTGCCGCTGCGTCAGATGGCAGAGCAGCGGGGCTGGAGTGTCGAGCGCGTGTACAGCGATCGCATGAGCGGCGCCAAGGCCGACCGGCCAGGCCTAAAGGCCCTGATGGCCGATGTGCGCCGCGGCGCGTTCGATGTGGTGCTGGTCTGGCGCTTCGATCGATTCGCGCGCAGCGTTGAGCAGCTTGTCACGGCTCTCGCAGAATTTCGCAGCCTCGGTATCGATTTCGTCAGCCACCAGGAGGCCTTGGACACCAGCACGCCCATGGGTAAGGCGATGTTCACGATTATCGGCGCCATGGCCGAGCTGGAACGGAATGTCATTCGCGAGGGCGTGGTTTCGGGAATGGACTACGCCCGCACGCACGGCACGAAGTCCGGGAGAGCGATCGGCCGGCCCAGGGCTGTATTTAACCGAGCACGGGTACTCGAGCTGCGTGAGGCAGGCCGTAGCTGGCGCCAGATAGCGGCCGAGTTGGGCACCACAGTGCGCACGGTGCGGCGCGTGTGCCAGGCGGGAATGCCGAAGCCGCCCGCGAGTAGCCGTAGTTCGCAACGTGAATCTGAGTCGCTTGCATCGGCGAGCGTGGCGAATGGTTTTCGATAAGCCCACTTTTCGTGGCAGATGCGATGCCGTGGCACCGATGAATGCTTTTCCTGCCCTTACAGTTTTCGCCCGCGTTTTCCGCCCTTGAAGATGAGGGCAGTTCCAGGGCGGCGCCACTTAAGCGGTGCGCACCTTCGCTCGGTTTGTCCTGAAAGAATCAACGGAGGAACACTCTTATGAAGAACGTTGCATTAACAATGGGCCTGGCGGCGCTGCTGCTGGCAGGTGGAATCAAGGCACAAGACGTCACGATCTACTGGGGGGTGCCCGGAAAGAGCATCGGTGGTTTCACCGGCTATATACCCAAAGTCGCTTCGGACGGCCAGAATATTGTTGCGACGATCGCCGGGACGGGCACCGGCTTCAGCGCATTCGAAAACGAGCTTGGACCGTATCAACCCACCTCACCCGAAAAGGTGGCCTGGACGGGCGATATCTACCCTATTTATGGCCCCTCGCTGCAGATCGGCGAAGCACCATCGATCGCGCTGGCCTTTAGCGGCGCGAACGACTATGACAGGGCAATCGAAGTGCATCAGGGCGGGCAAGACAGCGGAAGCTCCTTGTGGTTTCAGATCGGCAGCATTGGCAACCCGGTTACTTCGGCGACCGATATCAACTGGGGTTCCGCAAGTCAGTTGGCTCCAGGCCCCTGGACCTGTGGCCCATATCCCAGAGGTTGCGGCGCGTGGCCAGTCGACACCGGTTATAATCCCACCGTCGCCGCCGACAACAATTTAGGGCCGGCCGGTACGGACCTCGCCCGCGCGACCGTCGTGGAAGTCCATCAAACAGGGGCAGGCCTGTCCACTCTTTACTACCACGTTGGCATTCTCACTCTCGGTGCTTCGCCATCGATCAGCTGGGGCCCATCGCTTCCGTTCGACAGCAGCGGCGTGAGCCAGGGCTATGCGCCGACCGTCTCGATTGCCGACAACCAGGTGGTCTTGGTTGCCCAGGGCGGCGGGGGAACACTGTGGTATGCAATCGGGGCCGTGAACACAGCCACGTCGACCATCGCCTGGACCGCACCGAGCACCTACGGCAGCGGCTACAATCCGACTGTTTCGGTATATGGAGACGGAACCGACTTGTGGGTCCCCGGTCGAGTCCTGGTGGAGGCGCACCAGGTGGACGAGGGCACGGGGTCGCTGGTGTACAGTGTCGGCTTTTTGGACGGAGCCTCGCCCACCTCAATCACCTGGAGCGCGACAACTTCCGGGACACTTAACACGAACATTGCTTATGGCACTGGCTGTTACCCGTCGGTTGCGCTTGCCTGGGACGGACACGCTCCTCCCTCGCAGGTGAGCGTAACCGAGACGCATGAAACCGCTTGCGGGAGTGCCACGACGACGGAATACTGGTTTGGCCACCTGATCGGGAAGTAACAGATCGAGAACGCACTCAGCAGTGCCCCTTCGGCAGGTTAGATTCCCACGAGCGAACACATGCGGGCCGCCCCCCTTGAGGAGGCGGCCTCCGTTTTTGTGAGCCGAATTGATAGGACTTCGTTGTGCTCATCAGGCTTGAGATTCCAGAATTCTCCACTACTGAGGCCGCGGTTGCTGATCCGCGCATCGATCTGCGCTTAGCGCCTGGCGATGCGAGCACGCTGCGGAAGGGCACCGCGGGCTTGCTTGGTCATCGGGTCGGCCGACCCGGACGGCCCCGGGGTTCGGTTAGACTGCAAGCGTGCGTATGGGTTTGCATACATGAAGGCGTTGTTTCAGGCGGCCCAAGCGGAGGCGCAGGCTAAGAATAAGGCGTAGCGTGGCATCGCTATCGCCCTGCCTCGCTCGGGTTCTTAGGGTGAGGGGCGATAGACCGGCATTTCGGAAATCTCGCGAGGCCGCTTGCATTGATATGGGGTCTTTCAGAATTTTTGATACGCTAAGCCAGACAGATGTTTCAAACCGTGGACCCGCCCCCGCTAGAGACTTGGGTGAAATCCATGCTGACGCTGTGGTCTATTTTGCTTGTCCCGTGGCCGATTGCCCTCATAGGAGCCGGAATGTCAGGGGAAGGGGCGGAAATCAAGTAGCCGTCCTGACGCTGCTCTGGGCTGTTCTTTCGTACACTGAACCGAAAACCGTCGCAAACAGCTTTAGATAATCGTTGCGATGGAATGGCGAAGTGTCCGCCAATTGTTACCAAATTTTAGTCAATTTCTGAGAATTAACAGATGGTTTTGTGATCTTTATTACACCACGGCCTTGTATTATTTCAACTAAGCCTTGCAAGTGGCTGAAATTTGCCTCAAAGTGAGAGGGCTTGGGTAACCAGAAACTTTGAGGGGGCGGATAGGCCGAATTACGATTATGAGACTCACACAGTTATTGGCGACAGGACTTCTGGTCAGCGGTCTGGCGAGCACGGCAATCGCGAGCACGATCACGGTAACAAATACCATCCCCACTTTTACAACGGACAATACCGAAACCGCGAGTCTCCCTTTCTTTGAGAGCGCGCCGGGATTTGTGGCGGGCGACGTCTTGACTGGCGTCCAGATAGAGTTTGACGCTACGGAAACCATCAGCTCGCTCACAATCACAAACAATGCCGCAGGCTCCGAGACGTTCATATTTACCTCCGACGGGACAGTTAGTGGTGCGGGCACAGCACCGGGCGCCTCTTCCATTCCTGCAATAGCCTTAAATACCTTTGGACCAACGACTTTTACGATCGCTGGTGGCGGCTCAACTGCTCCCATTCCTCCACCCGTATCGACCGCTTTCGACTCTGGTCTTGTCAGCGAGTCGATTAGTCCTTACGACACCACGGGGACGTTCACTCTCGGCTTCACTACATTGAACGGATTCTCCTTCGTGGGTGGTGGCAACAACCTAGCTGCTTCGGAGGCGACGACTGCATCCGGCACCGTCGAGGCTATCTATACTTTTGCGCCGGCGGGGCCACCCCCACCCCACATCCCTGAGCCTAGCTCCATCGTGATGGTCGGCTCCGTTCTCCTGTTCACCGGTCTTCTCCTCCGGAAGCGCCGGAGCCGCGCCTAGCAAATTCGCAACGGTTTTAACCGAGATCGACTTTCTCGGATATTCAGCGATGGGCACTCGGGTCCGGCCGTCGCGATCGTGGTCTCGGCTGATTCCCTAGATCACTCGAGAAAGAGTGATCCTCTCCTCCTTTTGCAGGGCTTCTGGAAGTGATCCCGGTTCTTCTCGCCACGTTGACTGTGAGACCCCCAGGTGTGTTCATGCCGCGTCAACTGACTTAGGCATTGCCGCAAAATAACATTTACCGTTTTTTGAGGGTTTACGAGTGACCGACGTGAGGGAAGAACGAATAGTTCCACTCCGGGTTCTGCCGGTGTGGCTGAAGATTCAGCGTCTTCATCTGGTCCCTGCTAATTTTGACACCGGTTTCATAGCGTCTCTTGTCCAGGACTGCTTTGACGCGCAGCCCCTGGTTCGTTTTCGTGGCGCTGATCAGGTTGACCACAATTTCGAAACTGACCAGCGGCTCTCCTTTCCAGTTCATGCTGATGAAGGAGAACATCCGGTGCTCGATCTTGTTCCACTTGCTCGTCCCCGGCGGATAGTGCCCCACCACGATCTCCAATTCCGCCTCGTCGCTGAACTCTTGCAGGTGATATTTCCAGGCCCGGTTCCGTGCAGCGTTGCTTCCTCCGCTGTCCGCGCAGATGAACAACCGCCTCGCATTGGGATAGTGACGAACTCCGAACTGCCGCCACCAGCGCCGGATGCTTTCGACGGCAAACTCCGCCGTGTCGTGTGTCATTCCCACGTTCACTAGCCCTTCATTGCGGTGCACGTCGTAGGCGCCGTAGGGAATAGCCGTGCCCTCGGCCAAACTTGGGAAATCGTACACGTTTACCTTCGGCGCCTGACGCTTCTTCCGCCATTTCCGCCCGTTATTCTTGAAGTTCCCTACCCGCTCCTTCTTTTTGGTGTCCACCAAAATCACTGGCTCTCGGCGCCTCAGAAACCGCTTGGCGGTCTCGTTGATATAACGAAACTGCCGGTCCCGGTCGGCGTGCGATTCGCCCTCCTTGTCCTTCCGGTTGGCCTGCAGCGAGTAGTCGAGTTTCCGAAGTCGTCGCTGGATGGTGTCCTCACTGACCCGATGACCATGGCTTGCCAGGTATTGCCGGATTTGGTAGGTCGACTTGCTGTTCCACTTCAACGGAGACATAGGATCGCCAACTGTGCTTTCATCCATCACCCGTTCCAGTGCTCGCGTAAAACCCGGATCACCCTCTTCAATCGGTTTCCGCCCTCCGCCGGGCTGCCGTACTCTCCCCTCCTCCGCAGAGAGTCTTTGCTGGCCATGAAGTTCACGGATTCCCTTCAGGATGGTTGGCTTCGAAAGACCGCTGGCTCCCACCATGCGCTGAATGCCCCCGCGTCCCAACCGGAGCGCTTCACGCCCCACCAACCAGCGCCGTTGCGCCTCGTTGAGAGTGGCCAGGACCTTCCGGAACACGCCGATATCTTCCTTGACCCTGGTCGCATTCATACAACCAGGATCGCATAAAACATTCTAATAGTAGATGTTATTTTGCGGCAGGCCCTTAGGGGTTGCGCAACAATAACAACGCAGTCGTGATATGAATTGATACATGCGCCCGACCTGCTCTGGCGCTCCGCGAATTGGATAAGTTTGTGCTTGGGACCCAAAGCAAACATGCGTGATGCAGAGTGGCAAGCCTCGTCCGTCGGCCTCCGCAAGATTATGTTATAGTTCCTATTGTAAGGAGCCTGGGAGTAGGAACTA
>JASHYS010000274.1 GCA_030042915.1 Acidobacteriaceae bacterium | reverse complement strand
CGAGCGACGGCAACCACGATTACCTGCTGCTGCAGGACCTGATCGAGAAGCATCTGGCCGGCATGTACCGCGGCTACGAGGTGCTGGCGTCCACTTCGTTCCGCGTCACGCGCAACTCCAACCTCTATTTCGAGGAGGAAGAAGCGCGCTCACTGCTGGAAACCATCCGCGTGGAGCTGCACAATCGCCGCAAAGGCGACGCAGTGCGCCTGGAGATTGAAACCGGCGCCGACCCCGAAATTGTAGAACGACTGAGGGTGAACTTCGAGCTCGATGAGAGCCAGGTCTTTCGCGGCGAGGGGCCCGTAAATCTTTCGCGCCTCATGTTTTTCTATGGCGACGTGCAGCGTCCCGACCTGAAGTTTCCGCCGTTCACACCCAAGCCGCTGCTGCTGAGCCGCAAATCAACCGGCATTTTCGACGAGCTGCGCCATCGCGATATTCTGCTGCACCATCCCTACGACTCCTACGATCCGGTGGTGGAGTTCATCCAGCAGGGCGCGCAGGATCCGGCCGTCGTGACCATGAAGCAGACGCTTTACCGCACCAGCGACGACTCGCCGATGTTCCGCGCGCTGACTGAAGCCGGCGCGACCAAGGAAGCGGTCGTAGTTGTGGAGCTGATGGCGCGCTTCGACGAAGCCTCGAACATCCGCTGGGCGCGCAGCATGGAGGATGCGGGAGTGCAGGTGTTTCACGGCGTGGTGGGCCTGAAAACGCACTGCAAGCTGGCCATGCTGGTGCGCCACGACGAAGACGGCGTCACGCGGCGCTATTGCCATCTGGGCACGGGCAACTACAACCCCGAAACGGCGCGCTTCTATACGGACCTGAGCCTGCTGACTTCGGACCCGCAGATTGCCGAGCGCGTGCACATGGTGTTCAACTACCTTACCGCACACGCCGAGATTGACGATTACAGTCCGCTGTTCGTGGCTCCGCTCACCATGGCCGAAAGCTTTCTTCGCCTGATTCGCCGCGAGCAAGAGCACGCGCAGGCCGGGCGTCCGGCGCACATTGTGGCCAAGATGAACGCACTGCTCGAGCCATCCATTATTCAGGCGCTTTACCAGGCCTCGCAGGCCGGCGTGGAGGTCGATTTGATCGTGCGCGGCGTGAGTATCCTGCGCCCGGGCGTCAAGGGTTTATCGGATCGCATCCGCGTGCGCTCCATTGTGGGCCGCTTCCTGGAGCACTCGCGCATCTTCCACTTTGCCAACGGCGGCAACGACGAAATCTACACGGGCTCGGCCGACTGGATGCCGCGCAACCTGTTCGAGCGCTGCGAAGTGGTTTTCCCTGTCCGCGATGCCGCGGCGCTGGCCCGCATCCACAACGAAATTCTGCCTGCCTACCTGGCCGACACCGTGAAGGCCCGCATCCAGCAGGCTGACGGCAATTACCTTCGCGCCGGTAAACCCGTCAAAGACACGCCGCAATTCTCGGCACAGGAATTTCTGATGCGCCTGGCCGAAGGCAAGACGGATCTCGACGCCATTCCCGCGCCCGATGCGGAGCGGCAAGCCAAAACTGCGCACAAGGCCGCCACGGCCGCCGACTGAATCAATTCACTTGAGGCTCAGGACGGCGAAGAGAGCAACGCCGATCCCTGCGAGGTCTTCAAGCACAGCGGCGGGCCAGTCACGGCCGAAGAGCGAGGCCAGTTTGGCGCGGCACGCGGCTCCGGTCAATGTACCGACCACCGCGCCGGCGGCTCCCAACAACAGACCGAGGAGAATGGAGTGCTCGCTCGCGCCCAACGTGGCGCCACTCAAGCTTCCGCTTAAGATTCTGGCGGTGAAGGGGCGCGGCGCCGTGCGGTTGCCGGCGATTGGAAGCTTGTCCCAGACCAGTTCGAAAAGCTCGAGGGCCGTGAGGACGATGGGCGTGAGCCAGAAGCCCATCCATGCCAGGGGCGTGCCCGCGACGGAGAAAATGCGCGTGCGTGCTCCCCAGCTGACGATCGCGGATGCAAGAAAGGTGCGAAGTCCGGAGACAAATCCGGCCAGGAAAGCGCAGATCAGAAGCACTTCGTCCTCCCCGTTGCGAAAGCAGCTGAGGGCTTTGCGAACGGTGAGATTCTGACGGTTGCGCGATCAGAGTGTCAAGGGCCGGGGATTTATGGAGCCGTTTCCTCCGCGGTCGCGTTCACGCCGTCGTGCGTGAACTCGAAATGCAGAATCCACGTGCTCGCCGCGGCTTGACCGTTTACCTGCGGCGGAGTGAACTTCCAGTGCTGTGCGGCGCTCAGCGATTTGTTGGCGAAGTATTGGCTCGGTCCTGCGGTATCAAGGTTTGCATCGGTCACGTTGCCGCTTTCGTCCACTGTCACGCTGACTGCCACCCTCAGGTGTCCGGTGACTGTCTTCAGGGCTTTTTCAGCCACGTCGGGTTGAACCTGCTGCGCTACGGCGCCTTTCACGAGAGCTCCCGAGGAAGAATGCCGCGCAGTGACGGACGGGGGTGCAGGAGCGGGCGGTGGGGGCGCAGTGGCGACCGGAGCCTGCGCCGAAGCTGGAGGCGGAGCAGGCGCCTGAACGGCAGGCGCGGACGGCGCTTTTTGTTCGGGCGCCGCGGTGGGCGCAGTTTTTTGCGCCGCTTGCTTTGCCGGCTTTGGCGCCGGCGCAGGCGCTGGAAGCGGCGTTGCGGCCGGCTGCGGGGCGGTGGCCTGCTCATCCTGCCTGGCCGGGCCCCGATCCACCACGCGCCAAATGGCAAGCGCCGCGAGAAGAACACCTGCGAGGGCCAGCATGACGGCCGCGCGACGGTGCGACGGAGTTGGCGTCTTCGTTTCTACGAGGAGCGCTTCCCGTCTGGCCTTGGTGACGCCGAGTTCCACTTTGATTTCGTCGATCGAACAACGCTTGGTGGGATCGGTGCGCAGGCATGACCGTGCCACGCCGGCAAATGGCTGCGGAACCGACTCGGGCACGGCCGGTTCCGACGTGATGGTTCCCTCCCAATGCGGTGCCTGCTGGGTGAGCATCTCGACCAGCGTCACGCCTAACGACCACACGTCGGCCGCCGCCTCAAGCGGTCCCTGCGCCGCCTCGGGCGCATCGTAGACGGACGGCTCGAGAAATGTTCTTCCCCTTGCGCCCATAAAGACGAGGCCATCGGCTGAGAGCTTCAACTGGTCGCCGCACGCCATGATGTTGGCCGGCTTCAAACGGCTGTGCACAAATCCCCTGGCATGCAGATACGCGAGCGCGTCCAGGCTCGGGACAAGCAGCTCCATCGTCTCGTGCGTGGTCAACGGCCGCTCTTTCAAGATCTCGGCCAGAACCTCGTCGGCAGATTCCGTGACCACGTACACCAGCGGCATGTCGTCGATCTCGCAACGCCCGTAGGTGTACACCTGCATCAGGTTGGGATGCTTGAGGCTGCCGGCCGCGGCCCAGGCCCTCATGCGCGACTCAGCCTCTGCCGAATCGGCAGGCACCAGCTTCACGATCGCTTTTGCTGAATCCCGCAGCTCGGTGGCAAATACGCCGCTCGCGCCATTTCCACCAAGCCATTGGAGGAGAGGAAACTTGTCGTCTACGACGTGTCCTACCCAATCGCCGCGAATTACCGCCGCGTCCATGATTTCAATCATTTTATCCGACCCTTTCGGCGATTCTCCCTTTGCCGGGCAGGCGAACCTGCAACGGCAATGCATCTTTCGTCGCCGGGGCCCCAGGCACTTGGGGGTGTCGGCGATCGATGGATTTTCACTGGGGAATGAGAAGCTTTGGTCCGTGCCTAAGAAGGCTCAAGCTGCACAGGACTCAAATAAGGTTTCTTGTGAACGGGAGACCGCTCTACGCCCATCTTAGCCCGGAAAAAGGGCTCGCCACGAGGGGCCGAAAAACTTTGGTAAGTCCGGCGCAAGCAGCTTCATTTTCAATAGCGTGCTTTCACTCGGCGGGGCCCGGCCCGGCGAGTTTCCCGAGCCGAGCATTTGGCTGGGCCCTCGGCAGCCTCCACGCGGTTCCGGCCGGCCTTCAGCGCCAATCGCCGATCACGTAGGCCTGCGGCCGGTTGAATCCCTCGTCATGCGGCCGGTGCATGGCCACGCCGAACGTCACCGGGCGATATCCATGGGTGCGCATCCTCTGGTACGCGTCCTCGCACGCCAGGCTCATGCCTGCCTCCACGTCAACGTGCCACGCCAGCGCCAGCGCGTCAATGGCATCGAGGAGCCGATCGAAGCGATCGCCGTTGGTGGCCGCACCGAACTTTACGTAGCACAGATTCTTGCCGCCCTCTGAGCCGGCGCCGTGCATGCAGACCGCAAAGGCGTCGAGGCCGCGCCGTCCGTGTGTCAGCACCACTTCGCCAGTGCGCAGGGTGAGGACCGCGCGAATCTCCTCGCTCAGGTCGAGCCCGCTGTCGAGTGCTTCGCTCAGCCTGGCGCAGGCCTCAATTGCCTCCTGCCGCTCGCTTCCGGCCAAGGCAGACAGCAGCACCGGCATCCTGGCGCCCTTTTCCTCTGTCCACTTGGGCGCCTCAGGGGTGCGTTTCATCAACGCCGTCAAAGCTCGCGGCCAGTATCCGAATTTCTGATACAAGCTCACGTGCTTGGGGCTGTGCGCAAAGGTGAACAGGCCGCTCCAGCGCACATCCCAGCCATCGAGGATTTTGATTGTTTCAGTGAGCAGTTTCTGGGCGACGCCGCGGTCCCAGTACTCGGGCGAGACAGTCAGCGGCCCGAAGAACGCGAACGATCCCCAACGGGTGACCAGATTGGAGCCGATCAGTTTGCCATTCTCGCGCGCCGCCAGCGCCTTGGTGTTGCGCGCACGCCAGCGCGGCGTTACAAAGTCCCGGTCGCCCATGAATTCCGTGGGATTGGGTATCCCCAAAAACGTGCCGAAGGCCAGGCGTGCAATGCGCCCCGCGTCAACCAGTTCCGATTCATGCAAGGCATCAATCTGAATTGAGGGATTTGCAGCCATGATCCTCAACCCCCTTTCGATCGTTTGGGTTGACTTATGAGAACGTCCCAGTGTAGCGCAAAAGGGCGGGGAACAAGCCGCCGCAGCGCGCACAAATCGCGCGCCGGGGACCCCGGCAAGAAGCGAGGGAACAGAGGAGCAAGGGAGCAAAAGAACGAGGCGGACTTGAAGCGGATGAGGGGGGCTTCGGATTGTTACGAATCTGTTAAAATCGAATTTGCTAGGAGTTCGGCGAAGCTCTGAAGTTCCCCGCCACGTAGTTCCTATGATTCTCTTCCTCATGCGTCACGCCGATGCGGGAACGCCGCGCGGCAATCCCATTCTCGACGGCAAGCGGAGCCTTATTAAAGAGGGCAAGCAACAGTGCATGCTGATGGCACGCCTGCTGAGCGCGGTGAAGGCGCCGGTGGACGTGATCGTGTCGAGCCCATTGAAACGTGCGATGCAGACTGCGCAGCTGGTGGGCAATGAGCTGGGTTACGACGAAGAGGTGGAAGTGAGCCAGGCGCTGGGATTGAACGCCAGTTATACCGATTTCCAGCGGCTGGTGGAAAAGTATGCCGACCGCGAAGGCATTCTGGCGGTGGGGCATAATCCCAACCTGTTTCAATTCCTGGGCCGCATGGTGAGCGGCAACGGCGGATCGAGCATTCGCATGCGCAAGGGAGCCATTGCCCGCGTGGACCTGGAGCGGCACCCGGCACAGTTGCAGTGGCTGATCGATCCTCGCGCGGCGCGGGCCATTTACGCCAGCGTGACGAAAAGCTCGCGCCCGAAAACCTCGCGGAAGTAGCCGGCCTCTTTACGCAACGACCACAACTCCAGCTCGGCGCCGGTGCGCCCCGCGCGCACCTCGAGATAAACGCGCTTGGGATAGACGCGCACGCCCACACGCAACACGTCGCTGGCGCGATCCTGGTTGAGGGCCATGGCCAGGCGCAGCAACACCACGGCACGGATGACATTTTTGTGTTCTTCTGCGGGGATGTTGCGCATGGCGCGATCGCCCGGCTGGGGCCGGCTTTTGCCCAGATAGCGGGCGATGGCGGAGACCAGGGTGCGCTGCAACTGCGTGTAGCCGTAGATCTCTGAGCTGGAGACGATGTACTGGGTGTGGCGATGATGGCCCTGGTGATTAATGAACTTGCCGGTATCGCGGAGCATAGCAGCGGCGGAAAGCCAGCTTTCGTATTCCGGCGATAGCTGGTGTACGGCTTTGAGCTCGCGAAAGAGCTG
>JASHYS010000273.1 GCA_030042915.1 Acidobacteriaceae bacterium | reverse complement strand
TCAGCGCGAACCATGCGCCAGGCAAAATGGTCTTCAGGAGCGATGCCCTCATTCTTCAGTTGCCAGGTGGCTCCGTTATCAGTGGATTTGTAAACGCCCACGCCGAATGCGCAGGCATAGAGCGTGCGATGGCCAACGGGACTGGCCGGATCGAGAAGGACAAAAGTGACAGCGGCACCGGCCATGCCGCGATTGGACGTCGTCCAATGCAGGCCTGCGTCGGTTGAGACGGCCACGCCGCCGCGAAAAGTGATTAGCGATGGGTCGTGACGCCACATCTTCGGGCGCGGCAGATCGTGCGTGCCGCTGAATGCGCCCCACATCAGGCCCTTCACTTGCGGGTCGAAGGCCAGCCAGTAAGTGGTGTTGCGCCACCCTTCGGGGATCCCGTTCGTCGCCGTCTGCCAACTGTGCCCGCCGTCCCAGCTTTGGAATGCGCCAATGTCGGTGTAGTCGATGAAGATGTGGTGGGGGTCGAAGGGATCGAATTCGACGCCGTAGCTGGTGGTCACGTCGAGGCCGCGCGTAGTCCAGTTGCCGTCGCGTGTGCGGACGGAGTCGAGTTGCGCCCATTTCGCGCCACCGTCGATGGTGCGGTAGGTCTCGAAGAGATTGGTCGCGTAACAGATGCCTGCATTGCCGGGCGCAACGGCAAGACTGTACGGTTCGTCGAAGAAAATCGGCGCGCGCTCGTTGGTTCCACCGGCGACGGCGCGCTGCTCGATCCAGGAGCCGACGAGATTTGTGGCCGGCTGGGCGGACTCGCGCAGCACGATGGTCCAGGTTCGCCCCGCGTCGACGGTTTTGGCGATGCCGCTATAGAGTTGGTTGGGATCGCCCAGTTTGCGCCCGAGGAATCCGAGATAGGCGATGCGGCCATCCTGGGCACTCGCGGCGACTGCACCGAAGCTGCCGGATTGCTGGCCGAGCGCGGGAGTGATTGGCTGCCAGGTGCGGCCGGAGTCGCGCGAGATGAAGAGCTTCCCTGCCATTGTGGTCACGTACATCACTGCGGTGCCGGCGTAGCCATCGCCAGCCGCAGCATTGGCAATCGTGCCTCCCATTCGGGCAATGGGCGCGGCGGTTTGGGACCGGCCGCGATAAACCCCGCGAGTGCCAACGGCGATGCGCTTGCCATCTACGTAGGCGAGCAGCAGAATCCGATCGGAATCGAAATCCTGTTCGCGCTGGAACGAGGTTCCGCCATCGTGCGTGACGATAAGCGTCGAACCGTGCGTCGAGGGATTCGAAAATGCCACGTGAACGACCTTCGAATCGGCCGGGTCGACCACGATCTGCGTAATCGACAACCCGGTGACGTAGTTCTTGTCGTCCGTGGTCAGGCTGTAGTCGGCGTGGTCGCCATTCTGGTGCTCGACGGTATGCGCGGCGGGGCTGGGGAAGACCATGCCCCAGGTTTGCCCGGTGTCGTCGCTGCGCCACAGGGCCGCGCCGCCCGCAAAGATGCGCCGTGGATTGTGTGGATCGAAAGCGAAAGCCGTCAGGCCGCTTCGCAGGTTGAACATGCGCCAGGAAACTCCGCCATCGTGGGTGATGTAGGCGCCGGTCATGTCGCTGCGCACGAGAACCAGGTTGGGGTCAGAGGGGCTGATGGTGGGATCGATCGTCGTTCCGCCGCCACCTGGACCGAGAATGCTCCACGCATCGAAACGCGGCGCGGGCCCGGGAGCCTGCGCGGAGAGCGTAAGAGCGATGACGGAAATGAGAAGCACGATCGGAGGATTCTTACCTGGCGCCATGTTTCTTATCCCCGAGCACAGGACTCCTGTCGGCGCCGAGAGCGATCGCTGATCGACGCCGCTTCCTGGTCGCGCTCAACCCGGAATTGTTCGATTACCGGTGCTCGCCAGGCCGGCCGCCGCCAGAATATCCGGCACTATGCTCGGAGCCCGGATCGTGATCCGCTTTTGCCACGTGACCCTTGCCGTCCCGCGCCTGATTCCCGTGGAACTGGCTGAAGGGCTGTTCTCCACGCCCAGGCAGCGGCCCCTTGTACCCGTGACGCGGGTCATAGCGGGTGTCCACGTGTCCCGCAAATCCTGCGGGACCGTGGAACCACGGGCCTGCTCCAATGAACACACCGCTGATGAACCAATCCGGGCCGTAATAACCATAGGGAGCGCAGTTATAGGGCGGGTAGTCGAAGTACCCGTAAGGGCAAACCGGCTCAGGTCCAATCGTGACGCCAACACTGATTTGTGCCATTCCTCTTGAGCCGCTTCCACCCAACAGGCACAGCAGACTTAGCAATGCAACGGATTTGAGTAAACGCATGTTTCACCTCTGAGGAAGCGGCATAAGTATAAAAGCAGGCTGTCCTGACCGTCGAGGTTCCGGCGAACGCCGCTCACACGGCCGTTGGCGTTTGCTGCGCCGGAGCGGGCTGGGGCTGAGGGACGCTTTGGGGCGCCAGTGGCAGGGTGAACTGGAAAGATGCGCCATTGCCGAGTTCGCTTTCGCACCAGATGCGGCCCCCATGAGCCAGCACGATGTGCTTGACGATGGCCAGGCCCAAACCCGTGCCGCCCGACTCGCGCGAGCGCGCCTTGTCGACGCGGTAGAAACGCTCGAAGATGCGCTCCAGGTGCTCTGACGAGATGCCGGGGCCAAAGTCCTGAATGGTGAACTGAACTTCAGAATCCAGCAGCCGCGCGCCGGCGCGGATGCGCTTGCCGTCTTTGGCGTACTTCAGCGCGTTTTCCATCAGGTTGCCGAAAACCTGGTGCATGGCGTCGGCATCAGCCATCACCAGCGCATCGGGCGCGCCCGTCGACTGCAGCTTGACGCCGGAATCGACGACGATGCCGCCAACCGAGTCGAGCGCGTCCTGAAGGAGAACGCTGGCGCGGACCGGCTGCAACGAAAGCTTGTAGTCGGGGCTCTCCACGCTGGCCAGGGCGAGCAAATCCTCGGTAAGGCGATTCATGCGGCTGGTGTTTTTCAGGATCACGCCGAGGAATTCCAGAGTCGTTTCGCGGCTGGGGTTGGGATCTTCGATGAGAGTTTCCACGTAGCCCTGGATCGACGTCAGCGGCGTGCGCAGCTCGTGGCTGACGTTGGCCACGAATTCGCGCCGGGACTTCTGTGCGATCTCGATGCTGGTAGCGTCGTGCAGCACCACCAGCGCTCCACCCGAGGGCAGGGGCGCGGCGTTGATTTCGAAAACGCGGCCCGGGGCCAGCAGACTGGCGCGGCCTACGCAGAGTTCGTGCCGCTCCAGCACGCCGCGCACGCAGGCCAGCAGCTCAGGGTCGCGGACGGAGTGGACCAGCGGCCGGCCGGGAAGAAGCTGCGAGCCGGCAATGCGTTGCATCAAGGCGTTGGACCAGCGCACAAAACCGGTGGGCGTAATGGCGACCACCGCCTCCTGCATGGAATCGAGCATCACAGCCAGCTCGCGGCGGCTGCTTTCGAGCTCGGCAAAGCTCTTGCCCAGCCGCTCGGCGGTTTGATTCAGAGCCGCTTCCATGGTAGAAAGCTCGTCGTTGCCGGAGGCGTCGAGCCGCGCGGCCAGATCGCCGTCGGCGATGCGCCGGGCAAATGTGACCACGCGCTGGAAGCGCGCTGAAATGCGGCTGGCCACGACTGCTGCGATGGGCACTGCAACCGCCAGCGCGATCACGCCCGACCAAAAGGCTTCGCGCCCAAGCACACGCAGCGTACCCTCCGATGCGTGCTCCACAAAACGGTGAAAGACGAACTCGATGACCACCGTTTGGAACACCAGCAGGAGAACGAAAAGCCCGAGCAGCTTGGTGAAGACTTTGGGAGTCATGGAAAATGCAGCCAATAGCCAGCAGCCAATAGCCAGTAGTCCCAGGAGATCCGGCTTCATCATTGAAGAATATGAAGGCCGGGGAAGTTGAAGAGGTTCGTAGACCAACAGCACCCTATTGGCTATTGGCTACTGGCCACTAGCTGTCTTTTGGCATTTCGAAACGATAGCCGGCCCCGCGCACGGTCTTCAAATAGCGCGGATTTTCCGGGTCGATCTCAATTTTCTCACGGATGCGGCGCACATACACATCGACGGAGCGCGGCGTCACAAAGCGGGCGTCGCCCCAGACTGCATCCAGGAGGTGGTCGCGGCTGAAAACGCGCCCCGGGTGGCGCGCCAGGTAATCCAGCAACCGGAACTCGGTGGCCGTGGTGGTAGTAAGCGTGCCGCGCACCTTCAATTGCATGGCGCCGGCGTCGATAATGACCTCTTCAAAGCTGATGACCGAGGGCGACGTGGGCCGTTCAAAGCGGCGTAGAACCGCCTTGACGCGGGCCACCAGCTCGCGCGTGGAAAAGGGCTTGGTGATGTAGTCGTCGGCGCCCAGCTCCAGGCCGAGAACGCGGTCGTTCTCGCCGGCGCGGGCGGTGAGGAAAATGATGGGAATGGTGGAAAGGCCGTTGTGATTGCGCAGGCGGCGGCAGACATCGAGCCCATCGCCGCCGGGAACCATGATGTCGAGCAGAAACAGCGCCGGCGCCTTGCGCTCGGCGTCGGGAACAAGATTTGTGGGGGTGTGATAGAGGCGCGCCTCGAAGCCCGCCGCTTCAAGGTGATGCTGCACCAGCCTTGCGATATCGGCTTCGTCTTCCAGAACGAA
>JASHYS010000272.1 GCA_030042915.1 Acidobacteriaceae bacterium | reverse complement strand
TCCTCTCCGTCCATTTCGAACCACTTGCCGTGCTCGTTCTGAGCGCGAATGCGCACCTTGGCCGCACGCGCCACCTTCTCGCGAATGTCGGGAAAGCTCAGGCAGCCCTCCTCTTCGTATTGCTTGCCCTCGCTGACGATAATCTCCGGATTGATGAGTACAAGCCTCTGCTTTGGATCTTTGCCCTGGCTCAGATCGATCACCGTCAGGCGCTTCGACACGCCCACCTGCGGCGCGGCCAATCCGATTCCCTGCGAGGCGTAGGTGGTTTCGAACATGTCATCCACCAGCTCGCGCAGCTCATCGTCGAACTCAGTCACCGGCTCGCCGGGCTGCTCGAGCACCGGCTCGGGATATTTCAAAATCTTCAGCTTCATCGTTGGCTGCTAAAAACTCCGTATCTGTTCGATGTATCCGTCAAAATTCCGTTTCAGTTCTCCCAGCGAGTCGCCGCCGAACTTCTCATGGACCAGGTTGGCCAGCACCAGGGCGACCATGGCTTCGGCCGCCACTCCCGCCGCCGGCACCACGCAAATATCGCTGCGCTCATAACTTGCACTGGTTGGCTCGCGCGTGTCGAAGCGCACCGATTCCAGCGGCTGGCGCAACGTAGAAATCGGCTTCAGGTAGCCGCGCACAACCACATCTTCGCCGTTGGAAACACCGCCTTCCATTCCGCCGGCGTTATTGTGCGGGCGCGTAAAACGCGTCGGCCTGCCGGGCGGGTTCGCGGCCGCATAGTGAATGGGATCGTGGACGCGCGAGCCGAACGAAGCGGCGGCTGCCACGCCGCGTCCGATCTCGACCGCCTTCACAGCCTGCAAACTCATCACCGCCCACGCCAGCTGGCCGTCCAGGCGTTCGTCCCAGTTGGCATACGATCCCAGCCCGGCAGGAACGCCGTGAGCCACGACTTCAAAGATGCCGTTCACGGTGTCGCCGGCCTTCGTCGCTTCATCGACCTCCGATTTCATGCGCGCTTCGGTTTCGCCGTCCACGCACGCCAGTATCACTTCCTCCTTGCCGGCCAGCGCGGCAATCTCTTCCCAGGCCGCATCCCGTTCCAGTTCCACGCGTCCCACGCGAATCACATGGCTTGCCACTTCAATGCCCAGGCTGCGCAAAAGCAGCTTGGCGAAGGCTCCAGCGGCCACGCGCGCCGCCGACTCGCGTGCCGAAGCACGCTCCAGCACGTAGCGGGCGTCGGGAAAGTTGAACTTCAGTGCGCCGGCCAGGTCGGCGTGGCCGGGCCGCGGCGATGCCACAGCACGGTGTTTGGCAGGATCGCCTGTTTCAACCGGCAGTTTCTCCTGCCAGTTCTTCCAGTCGCGGTTGATCAGCTCGATGGCAACGGGCGATCCGATCGTCTTGCCGTGCCGCACGCCCGACAGCACGTGGGCCTGGTCGGTCTCGATCTTCATGCGGCCGCCGCGGCCGTATCCCTGCTGGCGTCGCCAAAGTTCGTGATTCACGAATTCCAGATCGACGGGGACGCCGGCGGGAAGCCCTGAGACAAGAGCGATCAGGGCTTCGCCGTGGGACTCGCCGGCGGTCGAAAAGCGGATCATCTAGATTCGATTGTAAATGCGCGCGAGCACGGAAATATCTCCCTCAGCCCTGATCCGCCGCGGGCGCGCCCTCTGCGCTGCGGTCGGCTGCGGAATAGTCTCGCGCTGCAAATGCTTCTATTTCAAGGCCTCGGCAAGCCTGCGCCCATCGCTTCAGGAACACTCTCACTCCCTGCGGAGGCCGCAACCGCACATCGGCAGCCGTTTGTCGCCGCTGGCGCCTCACCAGCACACCAAGTCCGCTTCCCTTGATGGCGCGAAACGCTGCTTCATCGGTCTGGTCGTCGCCCAGATACGCGGCAGGATGCGGCAAACCGTCGCTTGACTCCTCCAGAAGCGCCTTTACCGCTTCGCCCTTGTTGCGCCCGGTGCGCAATTCAAGCCCGCGTTCGAACTCGAGCATCGTGAGCCCATGTGTCTGGGCGAGCGGCTCGAATACTGCCCGCGTCCGCTTCTCAATGGCCTTGGCCCTGGCAGGTGAGACGCCGCGCCAGTGGATGCAGGCGGCGTTGGGTTTCTCCTCGAACAGCCCTCCCAGCGCATCGTGACGGAGTTGTTCGCAAAGCGCGTCGAGCCGGGCGCTCGCCTCTTCAGGGATTTTTTCCACTTCGTGCCGGCCGTCGCTGTACAAGCGCTCGGCGCCGTGCAATCCCCACACCTCTGGAGCAGGTTTTATTCCCAGCAGCGGAACGATCTCAGCAGGGGGGCGGCCAGTGATGACCACCACGCGAGTTTTCTTCTGGTCCTGGATCAGCTTCAGCAGGGTTCGAACGCCCGCCCATGGAAATGCCTTGAAACGGTCGGCGCGGAACGGCGCCAGCGTTCCGTCGTAATCCAAAAGCAACAAAGGCCGCGCCGCGCCGGAAAAGGTCCGGAAAAAATCATCCAGCCGTTTTGCTGCCTCGCTTTTCAAGCCCTTGCTCGTCCTTATGCCAATTTTTTCATCGCCAGGGGGGCTGAGGGGACGCTCGCAGACGTCATGCGTGCAAATTCGGCAGCCTCCGCTGGTTCCAACCGCACGTCGCGCAGCTCGCCAAGGATTTTCGCTGCCCAAAGGTAGATGTTGTATTCCATCACCTGGCGCCGCATTAGCTGCATCCGCTCCTGCCGCTCGTCAGGGCTCATCTCCAGGCTGCGATGGATGGCTTCGGCCACACCGGCGATGTCGTACGGATTCACCAGCAATGCGTCCCGCAGTTCCACCGCCGCGCCGGTGAATTTGCTCAGCACCAGTACGCCGTCTTCGTCGTCGCGCGCCGCCACAAATTCCTTCGCCACCAGGTTCATGCCGTCGTGCAGCGAGGTGACCAGGCATATGTCCGCGGCACGATACCAGCGCCGTACCTCCTGGTGATCGCATTGATGCTCGATGAGGACAATCGGTCTCCAGCGCGCGGTTTGGTAGGCCGAGTTCACGCGCTCTACAGTCTCCAGCACGCGACGATGCAAATCAACGTAGCTGGGAATACGCGTCCGGCTGGGCGCGGCAATCTGCACCATGGTCAGCCGTTCCCGGTGCCATGGATAATCTTCGAAAAGTTGGCCAACCGCCTCCAACCGCTCTACGATGCCCTTCGTATAATCCAATCGATCCACGCCGACCATCATGATTTCGGCGCGCACGCCGAACTCACTCTGCAATCGCTCCCGCGCCTCCTCCTGCTCCTGATCGATCTCCGCCCTCGCCCACATGACGTCGGGCCGCGCGGCTCCGTCAAACGTCACGCTGACCGGATAGGGCCGAACCGCCGTCGAATGCCCAAGACGGCGAACCGACATGTGCTCGCGATCCGTGCGCGATTCCAGCACCCGATCCACGGTGGCCAGGAAGTTGTGGCAATGAAGGGGAATGTGGAAGCCGATTAGGTCGGCGCCCAGCAACCCGTCGAGCAGCTCGGCCTGCCACGGGCAAATTCCAAAGGCTTCGGGGTTGGGCCACGGAATGTGCCAGAAAATGGCCACGCGCGCATCCGGCCGCGCCTTTTTTACCAGCTGCGGCAGCAGAGCCAGGTGGTAATCCTGCGCGAATACAACCGGTTCCGCGCCGTCTTCCATCTCTCTCAGCAGCGCATCGGCGAAGCGCTGGTTCACGCGCTGGTAGCACTCCCAGTCGGCGGCGCGAAAGATGGGACGCGTGTGAGCGATGTGGCAAAGCGGCCACAATCCCTCGTTGGCGAAGCCATCGTAGTATTGCGATTCCTCCTGTTGCGAAAGCCATACGCGGCGCAGCGTATAGCGCGGCTCGTCGGGCGGCACGCGCAGCCGGTCGAATTCGTCCACCGTAGTGGCATCGGCGTCTCCGCTGCCGCTGGCTACCCACACGCCGTCGCAGGCGCGCAGTACCGGCTCCAGCGCCGTCACCAGGCCGCTGGGCGGCACCACGCATACCGTCTCCCGGCCCTTCTGGATGTGCATGTACGGCTCGCGATTCGACACCACGAAGATGCGGCTTGAACCGGCCTTGTTGCGAACATGAACGGCCAGCCGTTCGGCGGTCCACAAAAGCTCGCCTGCATCGCGCAGGCGGGCCTCGGCTGCCGCCGCGGCTCGCGCGGCTTTCAGGCTCTCCGCAAGAGTCTCCATTTCACGCGCCAGCGACGAAAAAACGCTCAGCTCTGCCGTTGAGGGCAGCGGAGCGTCTTCCGCGCGCCCGGTTCTCAAATGGCGCAAACGTTCCGCAATCCGGCTCATCGGCCGCATCAGAAACCAACGCACCATGCCTGCGGTAATGGCCACGATCAGAATCACCAGCGCCAGGATCCGCCAGAAGCTCTGCCGCCACAGGTCATTTCCCGCGGTGTGGATATATCGGGCATCGACCACAAGGGCCATCGCTCCTTGCAATTGCGTCCCATTGTGGATGGGGAAGACCTCTTCCAGCCATTGCCAATCGCCTCCGTGCCCGAATGCGCCGGTCTCCGCGCCATTCTGGAGCGACCGCTGCAATATGCCCCTTTTCAGCCCCCCCATCACTTCCGCCGGCATGCTGCTGGCCAGCAACTGCCCATGTGGGTCGTAAACCGCCAGCCCCAGCGCGCCGGTGCGGGCCTTCAGGAATTGGGTCATTTGAAGCAGCGCCGTGGGATCGGGGTTCAGCAGCGCCTCTTGCACTTCAGACTGGACGCTCACCCCCATCCATTTAGTGCGCCGCTCCAGGTCTTCGCGCAAAACGTGCCGGTGGGCTAGAACGTCAAAATAAGTGGAGGCGACGGACACGAGGGTCACGCTCGCGATTAAGGCAAGGATCAGCCGTACGCGAAATGAGTGCATCATCTCCTCCTGATAAACGGTTGGATGCGTCCTGAGGCATTTTCAGAAGTTTTTTTAGACGCCAGCGCGGACGTGCGGATTGTCTATTCTCTTGAAAGTCAGGCAACTAGAGCGTTTCAAAAAGGAAAGGCAACTTGAGCGTTTCAGAAAGGAAAGGCAACCTGAGCGCTTCAATCTGCATCGCACCGCTTCGGTTCCGTTGAATCGGCTCGATCGAGGCAGAGCCTGCTGCGCGGCCCATTCCGGCCCATGCCCGGTGGTCCTTGCATCACGCGCAGCGCACAGCCGCTCTAACTATATCATTATTCCTGATTCCCAACCCATCGGGACCGGCCACGTGACATTGGCGCGCGACTGGGGTGCGCTATCCTGTCCTCTGAAGAGCCGCGAACTTTCTTGATCTCCAGGTCCGCACACCATGGCGACGAACAGGATCGACCGTAAGGCCAAAGAACTTGTGCTTACGCTCCAGGAATACTCTTTGTTCGCGGCGCGAGCGCTGCTCAATCTTGTCCGCCCTCCTATTTATTGGACCGATTTCCTCATGCAATCCGACATCATTGGAGTCGGATCCATCCCCATCGTCATTCTGTCGGGCTTCTTTACCGGCGGCGTGCTCGCTCTCCAGTCCAGCGCCACGCTCTCGGCCTTCGGCGCCGCGGTCGTCACGGGTCAGTTCGTAGCCCTCACCATGGTGCGTGAGCTCGGCGCTGTCCTTACCGGCATCATGGTTTCCGGACGCAATGCCTCCTCCATGGCCAGCGAACTTGGGTCGATGGTCGTCACCGAGCAGATCGACGCCATGCGCGCTCTGGGTGTCGACCCCATGCGCAAGCTTGTCACGCCGCGTGTCGTCTCCAGTGTCGTCATGCTGCTTTTGCTCACCATCATTGCCGACTTCTTCGGCATCGTGGGAGGCGCCTTCGTTACCATCTTCCTGAATCATCAGAACGGCACCCAGTACTTTCACATGGCCTACGAGCATCTGCGCTATCCCGACATTGTTCAGGGGCTCGTTAAACCCATCTTCTTCGGCTACATCATCGCTTCCATCGGCTGCTTCTATGGGATGAGAACCTCGGGCGGCACCGAGGGCGTGGGCCGCTCCACCATCGCGGCGGTGGTCAACTCTTCGGTGCTCATCATCGCCGTCGACTTCCTCATCACGCATGTTCTGCTCTGGATTTTTCCTTCATGAGCGACCTTGCCACGCCGGCGCCCCCTGCGCCCGTCCCTGCTTCCCGATCCGGGCCAGTCGTTGCCCTGCACAATGTCTCTGTCGCCTTCGATGGGCCACCGGTCTTTCAAGGCATCACTTTCAACGTTGGGCCGGCTGAGACCCGCGTCCTCCTGGGGCCGGCCGGCGTGGGCAAGAGCGTGCTCCTCAAGCTCATCATCGGGCTGCTTCGCCCGCTGGACGGAAGCGTTGTTTTGTTCGGCGAAGACATTTCTCAGATGCCTGAGCAGGAGCTCTTCCCCCTGCGCGCCCGCGCCGGCATGGTCTTCCAGGAGGGGGCTCTCTTCGACTCTCTCAGCGTGCGCGACAATGTTGGCTACCAGCTGATTCAGGAGGGCGCGCCCGACGACGAAATCGACCGCCGCGTCCGCGAAGAGCTCCACTTTGTCGGGCTGGACGAAACTTTTGCTCTGTTTCCGCCCAGTCTTTCCGGGGGTATGAAGCGCCGTGTCGCCATCGCTCGCGCTCTCATCCACCAGCCGGAGCTTATCCTCTACGACTCTCCCACCGGCGGCCTCGACCCCGTCACTTCCAACACCATCATCGAACTCATCGTGAAGCAGCGCGACGTGCGCAAGACCCCATCGCTGTTGGTCACTCACCGCCTTCAGGACGCTTTTACCCTCTGCAATCACCGCTACGATGCCGAACAGGAGCGCATGGTCCCGCTCCCTGAGGGCCAGTTCAATCCCGACACCACATTTCTCATGCTCGATGAAGGTCATCTCATCTTCGATGGCTCCCTCCACGAACTGGTCCACAGCCAAAACCAGTTCGTCCGCGAGTTTCTCGAGTAAATGCGCCATCTGGCGCCGGCTGAAATCCCCCGCTTGCCTGCTCCCTGTTCTCTTGGGCTACTGGCTATTGCCTGCTCTCTGTCTTTACAATCTGATCCGTGACGACAAGCCTCTTCGATCTTTACAAGATCGGCGTCGGCCCCTCCAGTTCGCACACCATGGGGCCGATGCGCGCGGCTTGCCGCTTTGCGCAAGGGCTGCGCGACACAGATCTGCTCGGACAGACAGCTCGCGTCCAGACAGATTTGTACGGTTCTCTCGCTCTCACCGGCATGGGCCACGCCACCGATCGCGCCATTCTTCTCGGCCTGGCAGGAAATGAGCCTTCCGCCATCGATCCCGCAGCCATTGAGTCCACGGTTGCGGCGATTCGCGCGTCCCGGCGCATCGACCTCGCCGGCTCGCGCTCCATTGCCTTCGATGAAGCGCGCGACTTGGTTTTCCATCGTGACCAGATGTTTCCTCCCGGCGCACATACGCAGCATCCCAACGGAGTCCGGTTCACCGCATTCGACAGCCAAGGCGCGGTCCTGGCTGAGCGCACATTTTTTTCTGTGGGCGGTGGTTTTATCGCCGAGGATGGCACGGCCGGCCTGACCACAGGCGAATCCGGCATCCAGCTCCCTTACCCATTCCACAGCGCCGCTGAGCTGCTTGAAATCGCCCGCACTCACTCGCTCTCTATCGACCGCGTGATGCTGGCCAACGAGTGCGAGCGCCAACGCATTGTTGATCCGGGCGCGAGCCAGGAAGCCACTGAAGCGCGCGTGCGCGCAGGCATTACCAGGATCTGGGAGGCGATGCAGGCCTGCGTGGAGCGCGGCATCGCCACCGAAGGCATTCTGCCCGGCGGACTCGAGGTTCGCCGCCGCGCTCACCGGCTCGCCGAACGCCTGCGCGCGCGCGATGCCAGCGGAAAGCAAGGCGATCCGCTGGCTCCGCTCGACTGGGTCACCGTTTACGCCATGGCGGTCAATGAAGAGAACGCCGCCGGCGGACGCGTGGTCACCGCGCCCACCAACGGCGCTGCGGGCGTGGTTCCCGCGGTTGCGCTCTACTATCGCCGCTTCGTCTCCGGCTCCGATGAAGAAGGCATCATCCGCTTCTTTCTCACTTCGGCGGCCATCGGCGTCTTGTACAAGGAGAACGCTTCCATCAGCGGCGCCGAGGTTGGATGCCAGGGCGAAGTGGGCGTGGCCTGCTCCATGGCTGCTGGAGGACTCACCTCCGCACTCGGCGGCAACGACGGCCAAATCGAACATGCTGCTGAAATCGCCATGGAGCACAACCTGGGCATGACATGTGATCCCATCGGCGGGCTCGTGCAGATACCCTGCATCGAGCGCAATGCCATGGGAGCGGCCAAGGCGGTGCAAGCCGCGCGGTTGGCCATGAACGAACCGGAAAGCCACAAAGTGTCACTCGATCAGGTGATCCGCACCATGTATCTCACCGGCCTCGATATGCAGTCGCGCTACAAGGAAACCAGCCTCGCCGGCCTTGCGCTGAATGTGATCGAGTGCTGACGGCGCCGCTCAAGCGCACGGTGCGATCCTCGCGAATCACCGCATCGGCGCTGCCTGAATCGTTGATTCGCGTCTGCTCGAAATTTCGATGCGCGCGGCGCGAATGCGCAAAATTTTTCTCGGCGCGCCGAATTTGCTCTCGCGTTCGGTCGCCAACGCCGTTTTGCCTCCAAATCGGTGTTGATCTTTTTTTCACTCTTACGTCGTTTTTCTCTTGACATCGACCTCTTGTGAATCTATACATTCTTCAACTGCAGTTTCTAGATTGCAGACTCGATGCAACCCATCGAAAAGGGAGAATAGGCAAAATGGCAACCAAGAAGAAACCAGCGAAGAAGGCGAAAAAGACCGCCAAGAAGTCCGCGAAGAAGAAGTAGCGGACCGAATAACCCGAAAGGCAACACTTTAGGGGGACGCTCAAAGCGTTCCCCTTAGTGTTTATGCGGCAAATCAGCGCGTTCATTCCGGCGCGCCGCACACTTCAGTTGGAGACAGTGCCACAAAAGGACCATGACCCGCCGCCGCTGGATTGCTGAAGATTGGGACGAGACCACCGCAACCATCGCAGGAGTGCAGGCTGAGCACCTGGCGCGCGTTCTGCGCGTGCGGCCGGGCGCTGAAGCCGACGTCGTCGCCGGCGGACATGTTTTCCACGCCCAGGTCGCTGCGGTTGCACCGGCCGAAGTTCGCTTCACGCTGCTCGCCGAAGTTCCAGCTGAACCCGCGCTGCCCATTACTTTGGTGTTATCTGTCTACAAGTTCGATCGCATGGAATGGGCCATCGAGAAAGCGACTGAGCTGGGCGTCGCGGCGCTCGCTCCCGTCATCGCGCAGCGAACCGACAAGCACCTGGCGCAGGCCGCGCTGAAGCGAGCCGATCGCTGGCGCCGCATCGCGCACGAGGCATCGCAGCAGGCGCGCCGCTCGGACATGCCCCTGATTCACGATCCGGTTGCTTTAGCTGATCGCGTTCGCGCGGCTTCCACTTCCGCTCGCATCGTGCTCGCCGAGCAGGAACGGACAACAACTCTGCGTCATGCCATCGACGCGGCAGTCGCGGAAGCTGGAAGCGAGATGCCCGCGCTTGAAATCGCCATCGGCCCCGAAGGCGGATGGTCGCCCGCGGAGGAGGCGCTCTTCGATGCCAATGGATGGCGCGCGGTATCGCTGGGCCCGCGCATCATGCGCGCCGAAACCGCCGCTATCGCCGCGCTGGCTGTTGCGGCATCTTGCCTGGAGTGAGCGCTGGCGCCAAATTGAGACGGAAATCCTCACGCGGCCCCGGCCAGTGTGGAAAAAGAGACTGAATCCGTACTAGCCACTCTGCGCTACAAATGCGCGAAGTGCAGGAGCACTCCTGCCAGCGCGCCTCCGGCAAGAGGGCCGAGAACGGGAATCCACGCGTAGCTCCAGTCCGATCCCCCTTTGCCCGGAATCGGCAGCAGAGCATGGACCACGCGCGGACCCAGGTCGCGTGCGGGGTTGATCGCATATCCGGTGGTCGCGCCCAGCGACAGCCCGATGCCCCACACCAGGCTGCCTACCAGCCAAGGCCCCAGTCCGGGCGCAGGACCGTTCATGGCCACTCCGTGCGAAAAGATCGCTCCCACCACCAGCACCAGCGTCGCTGTCCCGATCATTTCGCTGGCAACGTTGGCGGCGGTGCTGCGAACCGCCGGCTTGGTGCAGAAGACGCTCAGTTTAGCTACGGGATCAGGCGTAAGCTTCCAGTGCGGCGCATAGTGCAGCACCACCAACAAGGCGCCGCACATGGCGCCCAGGATCTGCGCCGACCAGTAGACCGGAATCTGTCCATAACTTCCGCTCACCACCGCAAGGGCCAGCGTAACGGCGGGATTGATGTGTGCTCCCGGGCTGCCGAACGCCTGTGCCACCATCACGCCGCAGAGCACCGCCAGCGCCCAGCCAGTGGTAATCACCATCCAGCCGGCATCTGCCGCGTACGATTTGCGCAGCGTCACACCGGCGCATACGCCGTCGCCCAGCAGCACCAGGACCAGCGTACCCATAAACTCTCCAAGCCAGACAGAATGCATCCAATCTCCCTTGTGGGATTGCTGTTGATGGCGCCGTGCGGTCCCAGCAGCGCGCAGCTCTCCACTGAACTCCTGGAATGCAAGCATTCTCTAACCTGGGCCCCCGCTTCGCCAAGCAAATGGACGCACTGATGGTTAGAATGTAGGAAATGTTGGCCGGGAAGATCCGGCGCGCACGCTAGATACATTTCAGGCAGCTCAATGTGCTCCCCAGGAAATAAATTATGACGCAGGGAATTTTTATCGGATTGTCGACCATCGATGTTGTGTATGGCGTCGATGTGTTTCCTAAAGCGAATGCAAAGGTCACCGCGCACAGCCAGGATGTGTATATAGGCGGTCCTGCCACCAACGCCGCCATCACCTTCGCTCATCTCGGCGGCCAGGCTTCTCTGGTCACCGCTGTTGGCCGGCATCCGCTTACTCGCATGGTCCGCGACGAACTTCAGAGGTACGCGGTGCAGCTTGTCGATCTGAGTCCGAGCTTCGACGAAGTCCCATCCATCGCTTCAGTCTGTGTCGACCGCAAGGGCAGCCGCAACGTCGTCTCGGCCGGTGCTCTCCGGGTCGACTCGCCTGACCTCCATGCCGAATTCAACGCCGCTCTGTGCAAGGGCTGCCGGATCGTGCTGGTTGATGGCCACTATATGCAGGCGTGCCAGGCCTGGGCCAAAGGCGCGCGCGGCCAAAACATTCCGGTCGTGCTCGACGGCGGCAGCTGGAAGCCGGGAACGGACGAGCTGCTGAAGAATGTGCAAACCGCCATATGCAGCGCCGATTTTCGGCCTCCCAAGTGCTCATCCAAAGAGGCTGTCATCCAGCTGCTCAAAGAATCCGGTGTCACCAACGTCGCCATCACGGATGGATCGCAACCGATTCACTTTGCCTCCGGCGCATCGTCGGGGACTCTGCGCGTTCCCGAGGTCGAAGTAGTCGACACCATGGGCGCCGGCGACGTTTTTCACGGCGCGTACTGTCACTTTGCGGCCATCGGGCACGGGTTCGTCGAGGCGCTAGCCGAGGCAGCGGAGATCGCAGCGGAATCCTGCCGCTACAACGGCACACGAGCGTGGGCGACTGCCCGACTGGCCCCCGAACTTGCGCCCAGGGCCGGCTCCATGCGTGCCAGCGCCTGAACTTCTTGCAGCCGGCTTTTCGACGATCGCTTCCTCGCCGGCGAAGCGGCTCAGAACCAGGTCTTCTGCTTGTATTCTAGATAGGCCGCGCCGAATTTCTCGGTCAGCACCTGTTCCTCTTTTCTCACGCGGACGATCTGCGCGGGAATCAGCACCACGAAGATCAGAAGCAGCCATGGCCGTTCCGTCCAGATGATGATGCCCAGAGCCATGAGCCCGCCGAATACATAAATCGGGTTGCGAATGCGCGCGTAAAGGCCGGTCGTGACCAGGATGCTTGCTTTGGCGCGCACGCTGAAAGCTCGCCCCAGCTGCACGCGCGCCACCACGAACAGACAGAGTGACGGAAGCGCGATGGCAATTCCGGCAATGCGCGCCGCGTCCCACGGAAAGCGGGTTACCTGTACGGCAAGGAGCGCCAGCGCCGCCACGATCGCAACCAGCGTCATCATGTTGAGCTTCAAATTCTGTCTCCGTTCGGGGATTTCAGAACAATCTTACCGTCATTGCGCCGCTTCAGAAGCTGCGAATCGCGAGCACGTTATAGCATGGTAGGGGCATTGCCGCGCGAAGAGAGAGAAGCGCTCATCGCTGGAATCATGCCGGAGGGTCGGATGATGAAATGGATGAACGGAGTGATCCTTGGAGGACTGATGATTGCCGCATCGGCGGCCGCACAACAGGCGCAACCCCGTCATTGGGCCATCGTGGTGCACGGCGGCGCGGGCGACATTGAGCGCGCCAGGCTCGGCCCTGACGGCGACAAGGCTTATCGCGCCGCGCTCACCAA
>JASHYS010000271.1 GCA_030042915.1 Acidobacteriaceae bacterium | reverse complement strand
CGGAATTGCTGGCGGATGCTCGAACGCAGAATCCGCGATACTCGCTCGTGACGTTTGTACTCACCCGTGAAGACGGCAAGTGGCTAATCGCTTCCGTGCAGAACACCGAGATCAATCGCACTGTCAAATGAGTCCCTCGGTCGTATCACCGCCTTCTATGAGAGGGTCATAAAAGTCAAGGCCGACGTGACTGCCGTTCTGGATCGAACTTCACAGTGGTGGCGAGGGCTGTCAAGGGCGTCCGAAGGACGTTGATCTTGATCCTTGACAGAGGTCGTCGCCAGACGACACTCGAAGCGGGAACAAAGCGGAACCGTTCTTGTTCAGCTTCGTTCCATATTAGAGAGAACATCGTTTTTCGGGTTCCTTCTTCTATGCACTTCCGAGACTGGGCGATTGCATCCACGCTGCCGGGCTTCTATCCGCACTCTGAATGGGCCACCTGGGCCCGGTGCATTTTGGGGTCCGATTTCACATTCCAGGTCCGACATCAAGTGGCGGACCTGGAGTTGTTAGGGCGCTGCCATCTAACCGGCGATCTCGAAGGATCAGGCGGTCACTCGCAGTCACCCGAACAAGGCAGTGGATGTTGTTTCCAGCTTGCCACAACGAAAGAGCATGTCTTGCACCGATCAACAACTGAGTTGGCTGTTACGCTGCGGTGGGTGCCAACGACGGCTGACGCAGAGGCTCGTACACCTCTCCGCTGATCCAGAGCCGATGCAGTTTGGTTCCAGACGACATCTAGCCGCCGCAATCACAACCCGCCGGGGGTCGAGGGGGAATGGCTGACACATCTGCTCGAAACGCTTCTCTCAGCGTTACATTTCGCTGCTTAGACAGGAGGAAATTCGCCTCAAATGGCTGCGTTTCTCCTCTTCCGTAACAAATGCTCAACGCTTAGAAGCCGAAACTAATCTGAAAGCAGTTGCCGTGAAACTGAAAAGCGCCGAACGGGAATTGATCGGATTGGAAGTCTCGCGCAGCCAGCTTTGCGGCGCGGTTGGACCGGAGTGGTTGGCGGACCACAGTAACCGATCTAAAGCAACGGCTCGCCTTTGGGTGACCGGCCGCTAAACCAATACCGACCTGGGAACCAGGAACTTACGCCAGCGAAGCGCTGATGTTCGAGAAGACGGTGTAACCGCCGAGACAACACCCTCGATGTCCTTGGAAAGCACCTGAACGAGTTCCGAGCCGCTTTTGATCTGTCGAGGACCGGGTGGCAGAGCCTGATGGCCCTCTGCGTCGGCGATCCCGGCAAAGTCGAATAGACTCGCGCTCGGCCTCTAGAGGGCGGGTGATTTAGATCACACGCCAGCAGCCTTCCTACCTGCTACAGTCCTCTCACGTGCACTCCTCTGAAATCCAGGCCTGGATAGGAGAAAAGAACCTGGAACCCGAGGATGGGTTCGGGTGCGCTTTTTTGCGGGATTGTTTCCATCTGCAATGAGTATCATACAAGCGTCGCCATGAGCGTTGACGAGCCCGATCTGGCGCTCCCGGAGCAGAATCACGTCTGTGATCCGCAGATGCTTATACGCATAAAGCGGTTGGCGAACATTGCAGAACATCCGGAATCGACTTAGCCTCCATCAATTGCCGCCCTATCATCCAGCCTCCGTGATGGCTGCCACAGCCCATTATCCTTGCCCCGGATGGAGTGAACGCATCCCCAGGTCCGTACTCTTCGGCCCGTCACCCAAAGGCGGGCCGTTCTTTAGCGCGATCATATTGAGCCGTCAGCCAGCCACTCCGATCCTACCGCGCCATACAGCTAGTCGCGCGGGGTCGTAGGGTCTTGAGCGGAGATGAATAGACGGATGCCGTTCGAGAGTGACCTACCACAAAAGTATCAGCGCTCCGTCACTCTTCTGCGTTCTGGCGTACTGCCGTATCAACGTTACTCTAGATGTGTTCGTAGATTACCTCCGCTAGGAGATGAATAATGAGCATCACACTTCTGAAGCTGTTTGTGAAGTTCCAGGGCCTGAAGAAGGGCGAGGAAGGTCAGGACTTGGTGGAGTATGCGTTGCTGGTTGCCTTGATCGCGCTCGTCTGCATTACCGGCATCAATGATGTAGCCACCGCGATCAACGCGGTGTTTTCGAACATCAGCAGTTCACTCGCGTAACTCCGAGAACGGGATCGAGGGATTTTATTGCCGCTGCACGACGAAGGCCCCATCGCCCCAAGCGGTGGGCCTTTTACTTTTAGCTGGCAATAAACTCACCAACTGTTCAAACGCGATCCGCGATCTTGGCCTCCATCGATGGCGTGATGCTTAGCGCATGAATAGAGACTGCGCTTCTCGATGGTTGCCGGTGGATTCGGCGAGTCCCATGTGCCCGGCAAGCTGCTGGCGGGACACGATGTTGCGGAGACCGTCCTCAGAGTGGCAGCGTCGGTGGGCCTGCCGTGCCGGGTTTGCTTCCTAACTGCTTGAGATCCTGTGCGACTTGTCGCTGACGGCGATTTTCTATGTGCTGCTGCGACCGGTGAGCCGGCCTATGCCATGGAGTTGTTTGCGCCATCACAACGGCGAGAAGCCCTAACGGATCAGCGACACGTCCACTTCCGAACAGTTTTCCACGAAATCGGACACCCACTGAGTTGCAAACGCGTGATGGCCGGTCACTTCCATCGGTTATCAACCTTCTCGTGTAGTGGGGTTTGGAAACAAAAGTGCAAGTGAAAGCGTAAGCACCTAACAGGTAATGAT
This sequence comes from Acidobacteriaceae bacterium, assembly GCA_030042915.1. Next base: position 3,895 of record JASHYS010000271.1, on the reverse strand, counting down.
CGCGATCGGAACCAGCCAGGAGAACTGAACGAGACCGTTCCGCGGATCGATGGTTGGAAAGCGGAGGCTTGAGTATGTTGCCCCGGGATATTCGTTACGCGCTTCGGCGGCTGCGTAAGTCGCAAGGATTCACGATCACCGTGGTCGTTACACTGGCGCTCGGCATCGGCACCAACACCGCGATCTTCACCTTATTCCAGGGGATCGTCCTTCGCCGGTTGCCGGTGAAGGATCCGGGCCAGCTCTACCGTATCGGCGACACTGTCAATTGCGGCAACTGTGCCGGATTCCCGAATGACAATGGCGATTTCGACGCATTTTCTTACGATCTATACCTGCGCCTGCGAGACTCGGGGTCAGAATTCGAACAGTTGGCTGCGGTGCAAACCTTCCCGAATTCGTTGACTGTGCGCCGGGCCGGGATGCAGGCAAGGCAACTGCAAGGGCAGTTCGTTTCGGGGAACTTCTTTGTCATGCTTGGAATTCAAGCCCGGGCAGGGCGCCTGCTGATCGGGCGCGACGATGCGGTTTCCGCAGATCCTGTGGTTGTTATCAGCAATCTCGCATGGCACAGCGAATTCGCCTCCGATCCATCGCTGGTCGGATCGACGATCTATATCGAATCAAAGCCATATAGCGTGGTGGGTATAGCTCCCCCCGGTTTTTATGGCGATCGTGTTTCGACAGCTCCGCCCGACTTCTGGGTTCCGCTGGGCACCGAACCCTACCTGCAAGGCGCAAACACGCAATTGCACGTTGCCGACGAGAACTGGCTTTATGCAATAGGCCGCCTGCATCCCGGATCCCAAATCGGTTCGTTGCAATCCAAGCTTTCCATCGTTCTGCGGCAGTGGCTGGAGACGCGCCCTGCCTACACCGCAAACGGAGGAGCCCAGCTGATTTCGAAACAGCACGTCGTCATCACTTCCGCCGCAGGCGGCATTCAGCAGATGCAGCAAGGCGGAGCGGGAGCTCCAGGCGCGAGTTCAAGCCTGACGATGCTGATGATCCTGTCTGGTTTTATCCTGCTGATTGCGTGCGCCAATGTCGCCAACCTGTGGTTGGCGCGCGCGACCGCGAGGCGAACAGAGATTGCTTCGCGAATGGCCCTTGGATCGAGCCGTGGCCGCATCGTTCGGGAGATCTTCATCGAGAGCCTGCTGTTGAGCTGGATGGGCGGATTAGTGGGGTTGGCGGTGGCGTCTGCCACCGCCAACGCGATTCTTGCTTTTGTGTTTCCCAACTTCCCCAACTTGACGGTTTCAGCAAATCCATCTCCGCCTGTACTGATCTATGCATTCCTTGCTTCCCTGGCGACTGGCGTGTTTTTCGGTGTTGCGCCTGCCTGGCTGGCATCTCACGCACATCCTGCGGAGGTCCTTCGTTCCGGCGCGCGTTCGATGCGCGGCCGCTCGACAGTGGCGCAAAAAGCGCTTGTGGTTACCCAGGTGGCACTGTCCGTGGTTCTCATCGTGGGGGCGATCCTCATGACCAAAACGCTGAGAAACCTCGAACATCAGGATTTCGGCGTGACAACTCACAATCGCTACGTGTTTTTCACGGATACGCAGGGAGCCGGCTACACCTCCGATCGTCTTCCCGGTCTCTATCGGGAGATCGAAGACCGTTTTTCAGGCCAGCCCGGCGTGGCCAACGTAGGCATCGATCTGGCCAGCCCGCTTGGCGGCGGGGGGTATGGAGCGTACGTTTCTCGACCCGGACAGCCCGTGCCTGGTCCCAATTGCAACTGTGTTGCGTTTTGGGACCGCGTCAACGAGGGATATCTGGATTCCGTTGGCGTGCCCGTCGTGATGGGGCGCAAGTTCTCAACGGCGGATACGCAAGCGGCACCGTCGGTGGCCCTGGTGAACGAGACATTTGCCAAGTTCTTTTTCCCGAATCAAAACCCAATCGGTAAGCGCTTTGGCATATACGAGCAGCAAACGGCGGAGGCGATTGAGGTCGTCGGTGTTTTCGCGGATTACAAGACGACGGGCTTGCGCCAGTCGGTGCTGCCGACTTTCTTACGCCCTCTGCCGCAGCGTATTGCCTCGTTCAAGGATCCGGTATACGTTTCCGCCGAAGAGCAGAATATGTATGCCGACACCGTTGTGCTCGATTTCGATGCTACACCGCAGAACGTGGGCGAACTGATCCGACGGACGATGGCCGGCGTCGATCCGAATCTCACAGTGACGCAGCTTCAGACTCTGGATGAGTATGCCGACGCGAACTTCCTCAATGAACGAATCGTTGCAAACCTGTCTACCCTCTTTGCGGTGCTGGCCCTGACACTCGCATCGGTGGGACTCTATGGCGTGATGTCGTATATTGTGACCTTGCGCACGGGCGAGATCGGCATTCGGATGGCTTTGGGGGCAACCCGAGCCAGTGTAACAACCAACATTCTGCGCGGAGCGATGGGGCAGATCGCAATCGGTCTGGCCATCGGCGTTCCAGGCGCGCTGTATATAAACCGTCTTTTAGGCAACTTGCTCTATGGCGTAGTCAGTTACGACCCGTTCGCAATCGCCGGCGCCGTCCTTGTCCTCGGTCTGTGCGCCACGGCGGCCGGGTTTGTTCCAGCTCGCAAGGCCGCATCGATTGAACCGATGCGAGCACTGCGTATGGAATAGCGCTAAGGCGGAAACGGATACGAATGCAATCGATCTTGCAAGATATGCGTTACGGGCTTCCGCATCACTCGATCTGCAAACGCGCTCTCGCGAAAAGACATCGTAGTGGTGTGCACACAAGTTGGGAATTGCTCGGAGACGCACGTATGTATGCCAGATCCACGGCATGGCATTCGTACTTACCCGGCCAGGACGGCGCGTAATCGCCGTCACACAAAACACGGAAATCGATCGCACTGTTAAGAAGCTCGTGAGAAGTTCCGAGTCGTCGCCCCCTTGGAGGCTGCCGAGAGGGCGATCGAACCAGATCTGGCGACCGGGTATGACCACTTTCCCACCTCGGACCATTACCTGACGATTGCCTTGATTAGAATTCGGATTCTCTCGCGCGGCCTAAGTTTGTCGCCTTGCTTAAAGAGATGGCGGCCGAGATGATCTCCGTTCAGGGAAAAGACGGCCTTTGGCGTCCTGGTCTCCTTGACGCCGACGCCTATCCTTTGCCTGAAATCTCCGGCAGCGCCTTCATCACTTATGCGTTCGCTTACGGCGTCAACGAAGGATTCTTGGACCGCACCACCTATTGGCCGGCGGTCGAGCGGGCGTGGATGGGAATGTTGACGCATGTCTATGCTGATGGCCGCTTAGGCTGCATTCAGCCCGTAGGCGCCGCGCCTGGAACCTACACAGAGACGACAAGTTATGTGTACGGCGTAGGCGCCTATTTGCTCGCAGGCTCCGAGATTTATCGTGCCGCGAAGTGATTCTCTGCGGTGTACGAGGGTTCGATGCGCACGAATGTGGCCCCCCGGCGCCGGGTGCGTTGCTCTTGAGTCGGCGGTTCTTGTTTTGAACGCACCCTTCGATTGGATCGCGCGTGTTTGGTCGCCGGCAAACTTCCGGGGCGGCGGTCACTCGGTCAGAAGCAGTTCGTGAGCGATGCGTGGACCGCAGTCAGGCGCGAACTGCGATAACTTCCAGATATTCAGCGGCAACAAAGGTAAGTTCACTCCCTGCCCGATTGTGCGCTGACCACAATGTTTCCAATTCCTCCCGGAGCTTGTTGGACGAGCGCTCATCCAGGGAGCCGAAAGCGTGATTGGTGGGCCCATAATATTGCCGGAACAGCTCGACAGTTTCGACTGGCGGAAAAGGGTAGTCAAAATTGTAGTGGCGTCGCGTCATCTTCAGGTCCGAAACTCCGGCCCCAAGTCTTTCGCGCACAACCTTCTCCTCGCCCCATAGGACAGGGGACGGCATTC
>JASHYS010000270.1 GCA_030042915.1 Acidobacteriaceae bacterium | reverse complement strand
CAGAATCGCTGCTCGAGTGTGCCGACCAGGCCATGTATGCGGCCAAAGAGAAGGGCAAAAACTGCTTCCAGGTTTACCGGCCGAAGACTGCGAAATTCGATCCGGCCAGTGAGCAGATTCTGCGCCAGGCCCCGGCAAGAAGCGCCTGAGCGCCGCAGTCCCTCAGTCCCCGTCCCCTTGCTCCCTCGCTCCCTTGTTCCCAACCTTAAACCAATCCCCGCTTGCGCATCTCGGTCATCACCCGTTCCACTTTCCAATCCAATGCCCCGGCGCCGTCCACGATGAGGTCGGCGTTGGCGGCCGAAGGCCGCACGTAGGCCTCGCTCGCGGGCCGGACCGTCAACTCATATTGATGTCGAACGGAATCCGGCGTTCTTCCGCGCTCCTCCACGTCGCGCTTCACGCGCCGCTCGAAACACAGTGCATCGGGCGTGTCGATGTACACGCGCAGTTGGTAGAGTGGTAGCAGCTCAGGGTAATAGAGCGCGAAGAGCCCTTCGACAATCAGGTACGCGCCGGCCGTCACCCCCTCGGTGCGGTTTGGGACGCGCGTGTAGGTGGTGAAATCGTAGACCGGCCGCGCGATGGTCTCGCCACGCGCCAGCGCACCGATATGCCGGGCGAGAAGCGGCGCCTCGATCAGCTCCGGATCGTCGAAATTCTTCTTGATTCGCTCGGCCAGCGGCAGGTGTCCAAGATCGAGGTAGTAGTCGTCGAGCGGAAAGCGCAAGCCGCCCAGAGTCCGCGCCAGTTCGTCGGCCAGCGTGGTTTTGCCCGAGCCGGAACAGCCGGCGATGCCCAGCACCGTGGGCGGAAAGGGCAGGCGTGGCGCCGGCGCAGCGGGATCTGCCGAGCCCTCGGCGCGATCGGCCTCGCTCACGGTTCTGCTTCCACTTTGCCTGCGATTTTGGGCGCCAGCCGCGTGAGCAGTGCGGCCAGGCGCTTTTCCACTTGGCGGCCGGTCTCGAACACTTCTTCGTGGCTCAGCGGCGTCGTGCCCAGGCCCGCAGCCAGGTTGGTCACGCACGAGATGCCCAGTACCTCGATCCCCATGTGCCGCGCGACAATCGTTTCGGGCACTGTGGACATGCCCACCAGCGTTGCTCCCAGAGCGCGGAAAGCGCGAATCTCAGCCGGCGTCTCAAAACTTGGGCCCGGCGTGGCCAGATACACGCCCTCCTCGAGTGTGAATCCTTCCTCGCGCGCCGCCTCCTTGGCCAGCGCGCGCAGCTCCTTGCTGTAGGCCTCGGTCATATCGAAGAAGCGCAACCCTGCGCCGGGGCGGAAGGCGAAGCGCGGCTCATTCGCACCCGTAAGCGGATTCCAGCCCATCATATTGATGTGGTCCGCCAGCAGGACGAGCTGACCCATCTGGTAGCCGGCATCAACTCCCGCCGGCCTTGACCGGCCATGACGAGCCCTGGCCAGAATTCCGCCGGCAGCGTTGGTGAGAACCACGGCGCGCACACCCAGCGCGCCCAGCACCCGCATGGGAAACGTGACTTCGAGCGGCGCGTAGCCTTCGTAAAAGTGCACGCGGCCCTGCAGAATGGCGACCTGCGCCCCGCCCAACCGGCCCGCGACCATGCGCCCCGAGTGGCCCACCACGGTCGATTGCGGAAAATGGGGAATCTCGCCGTAGCGCACGACGACCGGATCGGACACCGCCTCGGCCGCCGCACCCAATCCCGAGCCAAGCACGATGCCCACCCGCGGCGCCAGTGCACCCAGCCGGTCTTTGAGAGATTCGGCAGCCTCTGCGACTTGGTCGAAATAGCTCATTTCAGAACGATTCGCTCTCGCCATTCTACAGTCCGGCCTCATGGCGCGTGGGTGTAGAAAGGCGGTGACCGCACGCGCGGTCCAGTGCGATACGTCACATTTTGCGATTTTGCCCCAGGGGTATAATGCCATCCGGCCAAAGACCGGCCGGGGACGTTCTGTACTTCGCCGCACGCCCGCCCGGTCAACGATTTGGAGCGTTCAACATGACAACCCAAGCGGTGGAACACGAGCTGATTCTGGCCGGGCGCACGGCGCGCCTGGGAACCGAAACCGCCTTCGAAGTCCTCAGCCGGGCCAAGGCGTTGGAGCGCACAGGCAGGAGTGTGATTCATCTGGAAATCGGCGAGCCCGACTTCGCCACGCCGCCGCATATTGTGGAAGCGGCTGTCGCAGCCTTGCGCGAAGGATGGACACACTACGGTCCCTCAGCCGGTTTGCCGGAACTGCGCGAAGCCATTGCGGAATATGTGAGCCGTACGCGGCGCGTCGCGGTCGAGCCCGACGAGGTGGTGGTAGTGCCGGGTGGCAAGCCCATCATGTTTTACTCCATGCTCGCGCTGGTCGAAGAGGGCGATGAGGTCATTTATCCCAATCCTGGTTTTCCCATTTACGAGTCGATGATCAACTACGCCGGTGGTACGCCCGTGCCCATCCCGTTGCGCGAAGAGCGAGATTTCGCCATGGATGTGGACGAGATGGCGCAGCTCATCACCGACCGGACGAAACTCATCATCCTCAACTCGCCGCAGAATCCTACCGGCGGCGTGTTAAGCCGCGCCGATATCGAACGCGCGGCCGCAGCCATTGGCGATCGCAACATTCTGGTGCTGGCCGACGAGATTTACAGCCGTCTGCAGTTTGCCGGCGAGCCGTTTTCCATCATGAGCCTTCCCGGGATGAAGAAGCGCACCATCCTGCTCGATGGCTTCTCCAAGACCTACGCCATGACGGGATGGCGCATTGGCTACGGCGTGATGCGCGCCGACCTGGCCGCGCAAATGACTCGCCTGATGACCAACTCCAACTCGTGCACGGCCAGCTTTACGCAGCGCGCGGCGCTGGCGGCGTTACGCGGCGACCAGAGCGCGGTAGATACCATGCGCGCGGAGTTTGAGCGCCGCAGCCGCGCCTTTGTCGATGGGCTGAACCGCATTCACGGATTCAGCGCCCGCATGCCCAAAGGCGCGTTCTATGTTTTCGCAAATGTTACCGGCACGGCGTGGCCGTCGAAGCGGCTCGCCGACGCGCTGCTCGAAGAGGCGGGCGTGGCGGCGCTTGCGGGTACGGCGTTCGGTTGCTACGGCGAGGGCTACTTGCGGTTCAGCGTCGCCAACTCCATGGAGAATCTGACGGAGGCGCTGCGCCGCATCGACGCTTGGGCCAAGGCGCATTTGTAGTTCTGTAATGGGTGGGGTGCCCCCGAGTCTCGATTTTGAGACCGGGGAGGGAAGCCTCAGAGGGAAGTCCAACATGGCACTTCGAGATTCGAAAACCGGCCAGGTCACAAAACTGTACTCGCTCGGCGAGCTGCGCGAAGCCGCGCGCCTCATGCGCGGCTATAATCTCGTCGCTCTGTGCGCGGCGGGCTCGGGCCACGCCGGCGGAACGCTTTCGATGATGGACCTGGCGGCGGCGCTGTATCTGCGTGCCGCCGAGCACGACCCGAAGAACCCCGATTGGCCCGATCGCGACCGAATTCTATGGTCGGCCGGCCATAAGGCGCCCGCGCTCTATGTCTCGCTGGGCATCGCCGGCTTTTTCCCCATCCAGGATGTGGTCACGCTGCGCAAGCTCGGCTCGCCGTTCCAGGGCCATCCACATTGGCTCAAGCTGCCCGGCGTCGAGATCTCCTCCGGCTCCCTCGGCCAGGGACTGAGCGTAGCTGTGGGCATGGCGCTGGCCGCGCGTATCGACGGCAAACAGCACAAGATCTTCTGCCTGATGGGCGACGGCGAGCAGCAGGAGGGCGAGGTATGGGAAGCGGCCATGGAGGCCGGACACTTCCATCTCGACAACATCATCGCTGTGGTCGACTGCAACCGGCTTCAGATCGACGGCTGGGTGAAGGACGTCATGCAGGTTGAGCCGCTCGCGGCCAAGTACGCGGCCTTCGGCTGGCAAGTGCTGCGCATCGACGGCCACAACATGAGCGAGATTGTCGACGCATTCGAGCAGGCGCGCGCTCTCACCGGGAAACCCGTCGCCATTCTGGCCGACACCATCAAGGGCAAAGGCGTGAGCTTCATGGAAGAACAGCCCGGCTGGCACGGCAAAGCGCCCAATCGCGAGGAACTGGACAAGGCGCTCGAGGAATTGGGTCTCACGCAAGCATTGCCTGTGGAGGACCTGCTCGCCAGGGCGAAGAGCTGGCAGGCCGAAGCATCGCGCGCGCTCGAGGCACGCATGCCCCGCAACTCGCGCGACTACTGGTGGAACGCGAGCGACACCATGAAAGTGAAAATGGAGCCCACGCGAAAGGGTTTCGGCCGGGCGCTAGCCGAATGCGGCGACGACCAGCGCGTGGTTTGCCTCGGGCTCGACATCTCGGGGTCCATCACCATTGGGGATTTTTACTCGGGCAAGCCGGAGCGCGCGCACCGCTGGATCAGCATGGGCATTGCGGAGCAGTCCGCCACAGCAGCGGCCGCGGGCCTGGCACGCGAGGGCAGGTTGCCGGTTCTGGGCTCCTACGCCACGTTTTCTGCCGCGCGCAATCTCGACCAGCTCCGCGTGTCGGTCTGCTATTCCAATCTCAACGTGCTTGTGGCCGGCGCGCATGCCGGCGTCTCGGTCGGCCCCGACGGCGCAACCCACCAGGCGCTCGAAGATCTCTTCGCCATGCTTGGGCTGCCGAACATGACCGTTGTGGTGCCCTGCGACGCCATCGAGACGCGCAAAGCTACACAGCATCTGCTTCTCGAGCACGCGGGGCCAAAGTACATCCGCTTCGCGCGTGAAGCCACGCCCATCGTGACCCATGAAACCACTCCGTTCGTCTTCGGCAAAGCGAATCTCATCCGCCTGCGCTCGCAGAACGCCGAATTTGTCGACGCCTTTGAAACTCGGCTCGCCTCGTCGTACGCCAACGAGGACGAAGACCTGACCATCGTCGCCTGCGGGCCCATGGTGCCCGAAGCCATGCGCGCGGCCTGGATTTTGAAATGCGAATTCGGCTACGAAACGCGCATCCTGAACCTGCACACGCTCAAACCTATCGACGCCGAGGCCATTGTGCGCGCGGCGCGCGAGACCGGCGTCGTGGTGACGGCTGAAGAACACCAGGTCGGCGCGCTGGCCGGATGCGTGAGCCTGATTCTTGCCACCAGCCCCGCGCTCTATGGCGCACCGGTACTGGCCGGCGCCATCGGCGTCAAAGATCGGTTTGGCGAATCGGGAGCGCCCTGGGAGCTGGTGAAAGAGTTCGAAGTCAGCGCCGAGCACATCGCCCAACGCGCTCTGGAGCTGATGGCTTTAAAGCGCCACAGCGCTGAGCACGCCTTGACGGCCTGATCTGCGTGCTCGTTGTCCCTCAGTCCCCCGCCCCTTAATCCCTCAGCCCCTGGTCCCCTAATCCCTGCCTTACTCCGGCGGTCCCACCGTCAGCACAAAATACGATGCCGGCTCTGTCTGGCTGGCGTTGTAAATGGTGTGCTGATCGCCGGCAATGCAGAGGCCCATCTCGCCCGCCGCCAGGTCGCGCGTCACGCCCGCGGTCATCAGCCGCGCCGTGCCTTCGTGAATGAACCAGATCTCGGTGTGCTTGTGCGTGCCAATCGGCTCGGGCGGCGCGCCGGGCGCAAGGTGGGTAAAGTGCGCCTCAAGACGAATGTTGTCGGGCAGCATGCCCATCAGGAATCGCTTCGACATGCGCGGCGAAGGATGCGGATTCGCGGGCTCAATCTGCGGGTAGCGTCCCGAGACAAGAGGCTGCAGTTGCATGGGCGCTGCCGGTTGTTGCGCAGGCGCCGGGTTGGATGCAGCCGGCGCCTGGCCCGGCGCTCGGGGCGCAAGCGCCGCAGCGGCAGCGAGCATAGACAACAGCGAAGATAATTCCCGGCGATTCATGGTTGACCTCCCAGTTGACTAATCATCCACTTCAGAATGTAACGCCGATGCGATCGTCATGGCTGATTCTCCCTCTCCACATCGGCCGTAGATGCCAGGCGCAATCGCCCTACGATGCCCGACGGCAACGGCTCCAAATGATCCATATCCTGTGGCGTGAACTTTTCGCCGTAGCGCAGGTTGAGCAGGCGGTAATCGGGCCCCGCGCGTCCGGCCAGCTCGTTAATGGCCGTGTTCGCCACCACAATCTTCAGTTCGTTCGATCCGGCATGCAGCAGCGGCGTCACATCGAGGGCGAATGGCGGATGCCACACCGCTCCCGCGCGCTTGCCGTTCACATACACCACTGCCGCTTCGCGCAGCGGTGGATCGTACCAGGTGCGCGTGCCCGCCTGGTGCAGTTGAGTGCGTTCGACCGGCGTGCCCACGCCGAAATCCAGGTAAACGCCTCGGGCCTGCGCCAGTGCGTCGGGAAGTTCAATGCTGCGCTCGTAGGTCACCGTGCCGGAGTAATATCTCTCGGCTTCATCGTCGGCCCACGAGTGCAGCGACGCCATGCTCTCCCTGGTTCCGGTTTTGTCGAAGGTCACATTCCAGTCGCGCGAGAGATCGATGGCATCGAAGGCAGTGGTTGCGGGCTGCATGGGAGGCGGGGTCACATGGTCGCTGAAAACCACCACGCGCGATTCGTACGGAGCAAGGGAGAAATGGAGCGTTTTGCGCGCGCCATAGCTCGTGATCTGGCCGCTCATCGCATCCCACAACTCCGCGCCGGGTCTATCGGTGCGGAAAGTGGCGTCGAACGCGTGCGGCTGGTTGTCGGTGTTAGCAACAAAATAAACATCGGCATCCGCCAGCTTGCGATGAATAAAGCCCACCGTGGGGGCAGCCGGGGAAATTTCAACGTCGGGCTTGAGCGCCGCGCCAATCGCCGCAGCCAGGTCCGCCGCGCCGGCCGCCAATTTCGCGTTCTTCGCATCCGCCGCGAACAGATCGTGCGAAATCTGCGCTACGCCCGCCGTATCATGCGGCGACTCCATGTAGCCCGGCGCCCGCCGAGGCGGCCTGTTGACCGCAATCACCATGCCGCCGCCGCGCGCGTACGCCTCGATCTTTCGATACGTTGCCAGCGGAATTCGCTCCACGTCCGGCAGCACCAGTACCGCATAGTTGATGCCCACTTTGTCGATGGCGGCAGAATCAATGAAGTCGAAATTGTAACCCGCGTCGAGAATCGCGGGCGCGACCCCGGGTTCCCCAACGACGGGTCCTTGTCGTTGTGATGGAAGCTCGGGCCCGAGCAATCTCGCCATCTCGTCGGTAACGGAAACATGTCCGGGCCGGAATCGCCCCTGTGCGTCTTCTTCAGGCAGGAAGACCGCGATATCGTCGGCCGGCTTGCCCTGGCGCAGCACATAACTCATGCGCGTCAGGTAGCCGGTTACGTCCGGCATCACAATCCACCACGGGTTGTGGTCGTTGAAGACCGCCGCGGCGTAAAACGACCAGCCGGGGTCGCCCGCCGAGGGCGGCGAATACGGCCAGCCGTGGCCCACCAGCTGATTGATGCCTTGCAGGAAAAACGTGTCGGCCTCGGCCTTCATGTCCAGCGGCGTGGCGCGGAACGAAGGGGAATGCAGCCACGTCCACGTCTCCGAAGACGTGATGGGCCGGCCGTACACGTGGCTCGCCGACGTGGCCCAGCGCGTAAACGAAAATGGTCCGCGCCACTGCGAGCCTTCGCCCTCGGGCAGATCGACCAGCGCGTTGCTTGAGAGCGTCACCGCCGGCTGCCCGTAGCTTTGCGAGCGGAACTTGGTGTGGTGCTCGCGCGCCCACGTATTCAACGGCGTCAGATAATTCTCGTCAATCAGCTCGGCCAACGTGCGTCCCCAGTCGTAGCGCAAATCGACGGCTTCGGCTCCGCTGCCGGCCACCAGTTCGGGTAGATGCGGCGTCAAATCGTATCCGCGCCGCGCGCGAAACTCCTCAAGGAAATTGGCAGTCCAGTCCGATTCGTATACCTCGAGACTGTCGCTGAACACCGAGTAGGGGACATTGGCCCCGCAAGCCTCAATCAACGGATCGGCCACGTGCTTGATGTGATTCTCAATCGCGTCCATGCTGAAGTGATCGAGCACGAAACCCTCCGCGCCCACCGCGGCGCGCTTTACTTGTTGTCCGGTCCGGCTGGAGATGAAAAACAGTGCCACATGCGGCCCCGAGATGCCGGCGGGAAGATCGAGCCGGTAGTTGCTAATGGAATTGAGCTGTTGCACGTGTACCGCGTCGTACTCGCTCGGCGTTCCGGCGGCCAGAAACACAGCCAGCAGTTTTTCGCCATTGCGAATCGAGGGAACGGGAAGGGAAGTGGCGTCCGGCGGTATGGCGTCGGCCACAATGCGCAAGCGGCCCGCCGCATCGCTTACCGGCACATACGATCCGCCATAAGGCCAGCCGCTGCCCAAGGTAAGATTCAGGCGCAGCCCGAGATCGTGCGCCGTCTGCGCGGTAAAGCTCACCATGTCGAGAAAATCCTTCGAGAGATACGGCAGATTGCGAAATCCCTTTTGCGGATCGTCGAGCTCCAGCGCGTACACCGGCTGAATTTCTGCGCCGCCGATTCCGCCCGCCTTCATGGTGCGCAGCTCGCGCGCCAGTTCAGTCTTCTCCACCGCCGGCCCGAACCACCACCAGCGCATCATGGGCCGCGCATCGCCCGGCGGATTCTCAAAAGCGGCGCGCATTGAGGCCAGCGAGGCCGGCTGGGACGGCTGCTGCTGCGCGGCGATGGGCAACTTCAGTGCGGCTACAGCGACCGCAAGGGAAAAAAGACGAGAGAGGCGCGGAATTGAGCAACGTCGGATCATGGGACCCTCTGGAAGGCCTCAAGCGGCGGCCGCTCACTGAGTTCTTGCCGGACCAACCGGTGGAAACAGGCCTCCGGCGCACCATGTTAATTGGCTCGGCTGCATCATGGGAAATAATTTGCGGATGGAAACCAAAGCGATCGCGCTACCGCATTGACTATGGCGCCCGGCACTGTCGACTCAGACGCGTGCTAACTCGCTAACTCGCCAACGTGCGCTTGAGCGCACGCTAACTTGCCGTCTTTGTCGAGAAACGGAACGGGTGAAGCCGGGTACGTGATCGCGAAAAACTCCGCTCCCAACCGATGTGCTAGCGTTCTAGTGATGTCCTCCTCGACATTGGCCCGCGGCCAGAATCAGCCTGCGCAACCCAACGCCAAGGCGCGGTTCACGCTGTGGCACGGCGTTACGGTTGCGCTGCTGGCCCTCGGCTACTCCGGCTATTACTTTTGCCGCTCCGATCTGTCGGTGGTGTTGCCCGAGATGATTCGCGACCTGACTCGTCATGGAATCTCTGCTGGCGACGCCCAGATCCGCCTTGGCTTCATCGCTTCTGTGGGCACGGTGGCCTATGCGCTGGGCAAATTCATCTCCGGAGCGCTGGCCGATACCGGCGGCGGGCGGCGCAATTTCCTGGGCGGCATGGCCGGGTCCATCGTTTTCACCATCATTTTCGCCGTGAGCGGGGGATTTCCTCTCTTCACCATGGCGTGGATCGGCAACCGGCTCTTTCAATCGCAGGGGTGGGCAGGAATGGTGCGCGTTTCGTCGCGCTGGTTTTCTTATTCCACCTATGGCAGCGTGATGGCGGTTGTAAGCCTGAGCTTTCTGTTCGGCGATGCCGCTTGCCGATGGGCCATGAGCGAGTTGCTGGCGCACGGGGTGGGCTGGCGTGGCGTATTTTTCTTCGCGGCCGGCGCGTTGACCATTCTGCTTGTCACCAACCTGCTGTTTTTGCGCGAAACGCCCCAGGAGCGCGGCCTTCCGGCGCCTGAAGTGAACCCCACCAATGTCTACGCGGACCAGGAGCAGAGCAGCGAAGACGAAGCAGTGCGCGTGGGCGCAATTCTTCGTCCGCTGCTGACGAGTTTTGCGTTCTGGATGGTGTGCGCACTGGCCTTCGGAGCCACCTTGCTGCGCGAGACCTTCAATTTGTGGATGCCCACATACTTCGTGCAGTTCGTCGGCCTTCCCACCAGTGTTGCAGCCAGTCGCAGCGCGCTTTTCCCATTGTGCGGCGGGATCTCGGTATTGTTGGGTGGCTTTCTCAGTGACAAACTGGGCCCCAACGGGCGCAACCTGCTCACCGTGACCGGCATGACCGCGTGCACTGCCTGCCTGGTGCTGATGTGGGCCGTGCCCGGCGGCGCCGGCGCCTGGGCGCCCAGCATTCTGGTGGGTCTTGTCGGCTTCACGTTGCTTGGGCCTTACTCCTACCTGGCCGGCGCCATGTCGCTCGATTTCGGCGGAGAGCGAGGCAGCGCCACTGCGGCTGGAATCATCGACGGTTTCGGTTATATGGCAGGCTGGCTCTCGGGCGACACCGTGGCGCGCATCAGCGTCGCCTTCGGGTGGCGGAACGCCTTTCTGGCGCTCGCGGCCGTGTCACTGCTCACTGCTTTAGTGGCTCTCATTCTAACGGCCCATCAGCGCCGCCCTCCCGCGCCAGCCGTGTAACTTTCGTTAAATAAGATATTTATCGGCGATATCCTGGCGCAAACTCCCGTCCGATTCCAGCCCGGCAAGTCTCCCATTATTCGCTGCAAAGCTGAGTCTATGCTTGCGTCGAGTCAGAGGGGGAATAATTTTTCTATTGACAATCAGTCAGCGTGGTGCGTTTAATGTCTGGCGGAGGCCGGTGACCTTCGTCCGGTCTGGCCAAAATGAAGCTCCTCGCGCGCCGGTTTTGACGGCTTCTCACGCCAAGCCTGCGCGCATGTGCGGTTGTTCACAACCACTCTCTTTAACAGGGAGCCTTCCAGGAGTTTTCCATGACGAAAATTCTGAAATCGATCGCTACGCTTGAGAATCGCGGCGCAACCGGAGTGTGTGCCGTCCTCGCGATGCTCGCAATAGCACTGTTCCTGGCATCGACCGTAAAGCCCGCCGCAGCTCAGACCGCCGGCGAAGGGTCAATCGAAGGCACGGTGACCGACACCAGCGGCGCTGTCATTCCGCATGCCAGCATCACCATCACGAATACCTCCACAGGGGTGCAATCGGTGCGCGAGTCGTCCTCTGCCGGTTTCTTCACCATCGCTCCCGTCCTGCCCGGCACCTACACTGTCCAGATCTCAGCCAAGGGATTTAAGACGCTGATCCAGGACAACGTGGTGGTCGACGCCCTGCAGGTGAGAACCATCACCCCCGTACTTGCCGTTGGTGTCGAGACGCAGACGGTCACCGTCACCGGCGCGCCTCCCGTTCTCGACACCGCCGACGCAACCATTGGCATGACGGTTGAAAACTCCACCTATTCGAACCTGCCCATCCAGATCAACGGCCTGCAGCGCGATCCCACCAGCTTCGGACTCCTGACGCCGGGCGCGCAAAGCGCCAACAACGGCGGCCGTCTGCCCATCATCGGCGGCACGGGAAGTTACTTGGGCCAGCTCTACCTCGATGGCATGCCGGCTGAAACCGTCAGCCAGCAGGGCGACAACCGGCTTGTCTCCGAGGCCATGGATCTCGACGCCGTCGACCAGTTCCAATACGACACCAGCACGCCTCCGGCCGAGTACATGGGCGCCGGTGCTGAGAACTTCACCATGAAGTCGGGCGGCCTGCAGTACCACGGCTCTGTCTCGGACTTTGAGCGCAACACCTTCTTCGATTCTTGGGGCTTCATCGCGCCGCACTCAACTGAGAAAAACCTGGCGGGACAGACCGTTCCCATTCCAAAGCCTGTCGAACATCAGCATGAGTGGTCGGGAACATTCGGCGGCGTAGTGCCCAAGACCGCCAAGAAGCTTTTCTTCTTTGTTGCCTACGACTATTACTACGACCGCAAGGGTGCAACCTATTCCACGTTCACCGTCCCCAGCAACCTCATGACCACAGGCAACTTTACCGAGTTCAATGCTGTCGCAGACGGCCAGGCGCCTGGAGCGCTTACCGGAACGGGCTCCAACAACCCCCCCTTCCTCTACGATCCCACGACGACGGCCTGCAGCGGCAGCACCTGCACCCGCCAGCCCTTCCAGTACAACGGAACCTACAACGTGATCCCGCCGGGCGACATCTCTCCCATTACCCAGAAGATGGAGTCGTTTCTGCCCACCTACAGCTCCAGCAACGCCAACTACAGCGACTGGAATCCGGCCAGCCTCTCCAACAACTACCTGGGCGGCGTCCCCAGCGGCTACAACAACCACGTCATCGACTGGCGCGTGGATTATGACCTGAACTCCAAGCACCGCATTTCGTCGGTGGGAACCATGGGCACAGTCGACTATCTCAACAACTATGGCTCGCCGTTCTTGCCCCCGCCCTACGTCGGTGGCGACCTCGCGGACATTTTTCCTAAGAACTACATCCTCGAGGACGCGTACACCATTTCGCCCAACTTCGTGAATCAGTTGAAATTCAGTTTCACTCGCTTCTACCAGGACATCCACGACGCCACTCAGGGTGTTACGGCGTGGGAAGCTCCGACGCTCGGCATCACCAACTTGCCGGCAGGCCAGGCGGGGCAGGAATTTCCGGGCGCGGCCTTCGGAACCACCGCGTACTTCGGCACTGCAGAAACCACCTGGACCGGCAACGGCAACTCCATCTCCACGCAATTGACCACGCCCAATAACTATGCCCTTACCGACAACGTCACCTGGGTGAAAGGCCGCCACGCGCTCACCATCGGAACTACTTTCCAGTGGGAAGAGATTAACAACGCCAACCCCGCTACCTTCACGGGCGTCCTTGATCTGTCGTTCAACGCGTATTCAACGGCCAACTTCGCCGCCGGCTCCAACGCGCTCAGCACCGGCGGTTCCGGCGCACCGGGCACGGCCACCGGCCCCTCAGGATTCTCCTACGCCAGCTTCCTGCTCGGCGCTGTGGGAGGCTCGACCGGCAACGACACATCGGCGCCCTCGCTCGGCCTCGACTATGTGAGCGAGCTCGCCGGACGCTACAAGGTACTTTCGCCTTACGTCAGCGACAGCTACAAACTCACCAACAAAATCACCGTCGATATGGGGCTGCGCTGGGATTACCTGCCGCCGTTCCACGAGTTAAGGAATCGTTGGACCTTCCTCAATCCCGCCCTCAACAATCCGCTCACCGGCACCCTCGGCTTGCTGCAATTTGCCGGCAATTACGGTGGCTGGCCCATCAGCTGCAACTGCAAGACTCCGGTTGACACCGATTGGAAGAACTTTGGACCGCGCGTGGGAGTCGCCTATTCGCTGAACAGCAAGACCGTGATCCGCGCCGGATATGCCCAGGTCTTCACCCAGGCAGGCGGCGTGGGCGGCCGCGGCGGCGCCTACAACGGCACCGGCCAAACCGGCTTCAACACCACCGCCATAGGACCCACAGAAACCGGAACAGGCGCGTCGGCAGGACCAGCGTACTGGCTGAACAGCCAAAGCGCCTACCTGGGAGCTGCCGCCAACACCGGCCTCTTCGGATCGGGCTTCACTTACCCGACGCAACCCACTCCTAACACGGCCGCGCAGGAGCTGAACACCGGCTTCTACCTGAACAGCGCGGGTGGTTTTGTCAGCGCCAGCAGCGTCTCCTACGCCGACCCGCACTATTCAAGCCGCGCGCCGGAGCTGGAACTGTTCAACTTCGGCGTGGAGCGAGCCATCACCTCGAATATGACCGCGGCCCTGAACTATGTGGGCAACCAAAGCCACTTCATCATCAATTCCGGTACCACGGGCAGCAATGCGCGCGGCTACTGGACAAACGAAATCAATCCCACCTACCTCGCCATTCTCGGTCCGATCGCCGGCGACAAAGGCGCGCCGCTGTTGGATTCGCAGGCCGACGCTGCCAACGTGGCTACGCTGCTGAAGTATGTCCCCAATGCCCCCACGCCTGCGTTCTACACCGCCGCCGGAGCGGCCAGCAGCAAGGCCACCATCGAACAGATGCTGACTGCGTTCCCGCAATACAGCGGCGTGAGCGACACCTGGGGCAACGTGGGTAACTTCGCCTACAACGCCCTGGAGCTGGTAATTGAGCAGCGTCCGGCCCACGGGCTCACCTTCAACTTCAACTACACCTGGGCCAAGAACCTGGGCGACGACGGAACCTACCGCTCCGGCTGGCCCCTTCCCTCCGATGTCATTTCGCGCTCCACAGGAGGACCCACCCTGGCCCAGAACCGCATCGACCGCTCATGGACCGCCATCTCCATTCCGCAAACGGTCAATGCGTTCGGCGTCTATCAATTGCCGTTTGGGGCCAATGGTGAGCCGGGCGGCAACTCTGCCATCACGCGGGCTCTGGCAGGTGGCTGGCTGCTCTCCGGCGTCTACACCTACGCGGCCGGCTACCCGGTTGCAGTTACCTGGTCGGGGTCCAGCGGCACCACGTTGGTTGGTCAGGGTCAAGCCATGCCCGACCAGAATCCATCGTTTACCGGCAGCGCCCGCCAGCACGGAAGTTATGGCAGCGGGCCCAATGGCACCAATGCCTGCAACCTGGGCATCGGTTCCGGGTGCACGGCCATTCAATACTTCAACCCCAGCGCGTTCGCCACTCCCACCAACGTCTCCACGGTCAGCACGGCGCAGTATCTGATCGGCAATGCGCCGCGCACCGCTGCAGATGGCTTGAGGAACCCGGGCACGGAGAACCTCAACGCCGGCCTGCGCCGCAGCTTCCCGCTCTGGGGTGAAGGCAAAACCTTCGTCTTCGAAGCGGATTGCCTGAACGTGTGGAACAAGAACACATTCAGCAGCCCCAGCGCCAGCTGGTCAAATAACTCCACTTCGTTCGGGACCATCTCCAGTGGCAGCGGCGCCCGCGACTGGCAATTTGCCGGCCACCTCAACTTCTAAGCAGCGGAGTTAGCGAAGCTAGCGTGGTTAGCGGAGTTAGAAAGAAACCGGCGTGCGGCTCATTCTGAGCGAAAGATCGACTCGCTCAAGATGTGCCGCACGCCTTTTGTTGCTGCTATCGCAATTCCTGAGTCACTGTGTCTGAGGCCGCCAAACTCAAGTCGTCGCGACCCCAAGGAGCCGGGGTCCCCACGGACAGTTCTTCGTTCGTGGGGTGGAAGGAGCGGCGACCTTCCGCCGAACCCTCGAGGTCACAGCAACTCAGGAATTGCCGTAATAGCTGGCAGCTAGTAGCTAGGAGCTGCATTTATTCTTTTTGCGCCGCAAACGCGTCTGCTTCGCCATTCAGCTCTGCCGGCGTGGCCGCATGCGTGTAAATCACGATGCGATAGCGGAAGGTGCCCGACTGCCCTTTCTCCAGCGTGTAATTGAGCGGAGGCTGCTTGGCATCAAACATGTGGCGCCCCAGCGGATTGACCGCAAAAAGCCCATAGCCCCGCGCATGCCAGTACGTCGGATAGCCGATATTGCCGGGATGATCGAAGATGGCAATGGTCACAGTGTGGCCCGACTCGTCGTGGCCGGTGAGCGCGCACCAGCGGCCCCGCGTTGACCACACGGCTTCGCCTTTCACTCCTTCGCTCGTGAGGTATTCGCCGGTGGGCGGAGCCACACCAGGCAGATTGGCCGCTGCCGCCACCGCTGTCGCGTTGCCGCTGGCGTCGGTAAACGTGCCGCCCTTTTCCTCCGGCGATTCCAGCCAACGCGCCACGCGCAGGCCCAGCAGACCGTCCTTGTCGTCGTTGAACACCACATGATCGAGTGCGGCAAGCGTCACAATCAGGTCAATGCTGCGCGTCGATCCGTTGCGGCCGAATACGTAGTGCGATGTTTCGGCCAGGATGGGATGATTCTCTCCATCAATCCACGTGGAGCTCGAGATCAGTTCGCCCTGTGTAATGCCGCTCCTGGTGGCCACGATCTTGTCGAGCACGATGGTGCCCATCTTGGGCGCGCGCTGCGCCGGGATGGCTGTCGAATTGTTCCAGAAGTCGAATCCGTTCACGTTGCTGTAGTTGAACCACAGGCCGTCGTGGTGCGGATGGTCGGTGCGCTCGCCCGGCCGGGGCTCCAGCGGCCAACCCCGTGTGATGGTCACGCCATCGCCATCCACAATCGGATAGAGAACGGGCTTCTTGAGCGTCGCGGGCCAGATGTACGACGTAAACGGCTGGCCATCAACGGTGATGTCGACGCGACGGTTGGCCGCGTCCGCAACCACCTGCACGCCTTTGGATGGAGGGGCAGCAAGGACGGCACTCGAGATTGCAAATAATGCAAGCGCGGGGGCCAGAAAGATCAGGCAAACCCTCTTTTTCATTGAAATCCTTTGAAATGCAGAAATGATTCGTAGGCCGGTCTCTTGACCGGCTGTAGCGCGGGCATCCTCGCCCGCACTTCATCTCGGATAGTCCTCAGTCTCTCAGTCCCTTAGTCCCTCAGCCCCTGTTCCCTGTCTCTACGCAAACACTTCACCGCCGGCCATCACCTGCTGCGTCTTTTCGTCGAACGTCACCTTCTTGCCCGTGTAAATGGCGGCCACGTTCATGCACAGCGCGATGGAGTGGCTGTAGCCGGCATCGATGGGTGCATTGGGCGTTTTGCGCGAGCGCACGCATTCCATCCAGTTGCGCATATTTGCGGCGGTTTCCGGATCGCCGTGGGCGTTGGTGTTGGCGTCGGTGGAGACGGATTCCGCTTTCTCGAGCAGCGAGAAACTGGGCAGCAGGTTCGGCTGCATCTTCATCTCCGCGGCGGACCTGGCGGTGAGGCCGCCGGTAGG
>JASHYS010000269.1 GCA_030042915.1 Acidobacteriaceae bacterium | reverse complement strand
CTTTCGCGAGTGGAGAACGGACATACCGTGCCTTCGCTCGACACCCTGGCCAAGATCGCGCACGCCCTCGACCTGCCGATCGCGCAGTTCTTCGCCAGCGACACGCTGGCGCGCCAGATGAACACGCAAAATCTCTCCGACGATGAGCTGCGCTTCTTGACGCAGATCCGCCGCTATTCCTCGAATCTGAACGACAGCGACCGCAAACTGCTGCTGGCCATGGTGAAGAAGTTCGCGGCCACGGCGACGCGGTGAGGGCGCCGGAGTTTTCAGCTCTGTGGCGGCGGGATGTGGGCCACATAGAACCCGAGAAGCACAAGCAGGATGACGGTGGCCGCTATGGCGAGCCGCATGCGCAAGGTAAAGACGCTACGCGGTGAGCCGATGCGCGGTACCAGCGGTACGGCAAAGAGCAGCCCGCAGGAGAATCCACCCAGGTGCGCCCAGTTGTCGATGCGAATGCCCGCATTGAAGAGATTGCCGCCGAAGTTGATGGAGAAGCCGATGGCCAGGTTGATGGCGGCGAAGTAGATGACCGAGCGGCGCAGCCGCTTGAGCTCGTAGGGGGGAACCGGCAAGCGCTTTGACTTGAGCAGCACAATGAGTGCGCCGGCAATGCCGAAGACGGCGCCCGACGCTCCCGCACCGGCGGGAAACACTATGTTTGTACCATCGTGGAGCGGCCATACCCAGTTGACGAGCGTCGAAAGCAGATTGCCTGCAGCCCCGGTGAGAATGTAGGCCGCCAGCAGCCCCCCCCAACCCATCAGCGGCTCGGCCAGCAAGCCCAGGTTCCACAAGCACCACATGTTGGTAGCCAAATGCAGGATGCCCACGTGCACGAACATGGCCGAGATGATGCGCCACCACTGCCCGTCAATCAGCACGCTGCCGGCATTGTCCGCGCCCCAGCGCATCACCTGATCCACGGTCGGATCCCAAGCGCTGACGCCATTGGCCACCATGGCCAGAAAAACTCCGCAGTTGATCCCCACCAGCACATACGTCGCCGGGGCAGACATCCATCTATGCCGCCGCGGCCGAGGCGGCGGAGGCATGTATTGATTTTCTGGAGGAAGGATTTCCGGGTGGGGTGTCGGCACGTGGCCCATAGCTCCACTCTAAAGCATTCCTTGAGCGACTGCGCGGCCCATTTGCGAAGCTAATGCGAGCCAGTCCAGGTGCGCATTTCCGGTCCGTTTCGCAGTGCAAAATCCTGCATGGTTGCGCGATGTAGTCTGGAATCTGGTCCGCGAAGCACTGTTTCTTGAAGGCGGTGCGCGGATTCCGGAGGCGGGGTCGGAATGGCGAGTTTGGAAACGAATCGAGCTGCGATGGGTACAAAGCCAATCCGCCGCGTGTTGCTGAGCGTGACCGACAAATCCGGCCTGGCGGAGTTTGCCAGGACGTTGGCCGGCTTTGGCGCCGAGCTGATATCGACCGGGGGCACGGCAAAAACGCTGCGCGAGGCGGGGCTTTCGGTCAAGGACATCAGCGAGTTGACAGGTTTTCCTGAGATGCTGGACGGCCGCGTGAAGACGTTGCACCCGCGCGTCCATGGCGGCCTGCTTTACGTCCGCGGCAACGCCGAGCACGAAGCGGCCGTGGCTGCCCACGGCATCTTGTCCATCGACATGGTGGTGGTGAATCTCTATGCCTTCGAAAAGACTGCTTCTCAGCGGGGCGTCGCCTTTGGCCATCTGATTGAAAACATCGACATTGGCGGGCCGTCGATGGTCCGCTCCGCAGCCAAAAACTTTGAAGATGTGGCCATCGTGACGCGATCCGCCGATTACGCGGCGCTGGCCGAAGAGTTGAAGGCGAATGGCGGCGGACTGACACGCGCAACGCGCTGGCTGCTGGCGAAACAGGCCTTCGCGCTTACGGCGGCCTATGACGCAGCGATTGCCGATACGCTTGAACGCATCCCTGAAGCGCCCGCGCCTCAGGCTGCTGCAGTGCTCGCCGATTCCGCTCTGCCTCCTACGCTGCGCATCAATCTGCCTCTCAAACAAACGATACGCTACGGTGAGAATCCGCATCAGCGCGCGGCGCTCTACGCCGGCTGCTCCGGCAAGGGCATTGCAGGCGCCCGCCAACTGCAGGGCAAGGAGCTGAGTTTTAACAACCTTGTCGATCTCGACGCGTGCTGGGAGCTTTCTGCCGAGTTTGACGAGCCGGCCGTCATCATCGTCAAGCACACCAACCCTTGCGG
Organism: Acidobacteriaceae bacterium; assembly: GCA_030042915.1. The sequence continues at coordinate 14,020 of JASHYS010000269.1, read as the reverse complement.
CGCGGCCACGGGCGCCACAGTGCTTGAGGCGTACCAGAAGGCGCTGGCCAGCGACCCGGTTTCGGCTTTCGGCGGTGTCATCGGCATCAATCGCGAGGTTGACGGAGCGGCAGCCGAAGAAATCGCCAAGTTGTTTGTCGAAGCTATCGCGGCGCCTGCATTTTCGCCGGAAGCGCTAGAGCGCTTTAGCGCAAAAAAGAATCTTCGCCTCGTTGAGGTTCAAGCAGCCGAGCCGCGACCCGTGATCAAGCAGGTGTCGGGAGGTCTGCTGCTGCAGGATCCCGACACTGGCCGGGTAACGGAATCGGAGCTGAAGGTGGTGACGTGGCGACCTCCCACGGCAGAGGAGCTACGCAGTTTACTGTTTGCCTGGCGCGTCGCGAAGCACGTCAAGTCCAATGCCATCGTCTACGCGCGCGACGGCCAGACGCTGGGCGTGGGCGCGGGACAGATGAGCCGCGTGGACGCAGCGCGTTTTGGCGCCATGAAAGCGGTGCTGCCGCTGAAGGGCTGCGTAGCCGCCTCCGATGCCTTCTTTCCCTTCCCTGACGGTCTTGAGGCCGTGGCCCAGGCAGGAGCCACAGCGGTTATCCAGCCCGGCGGCTCGGTGCGCGACGACGAAGTGATCGCGGCTGCCGATTCGCTGGGCCTGGCCATGGTTTTCACCGGAATTCGACACTTCCGTCACTGATCGCGCGGCGTAGGAAAGTGCGTTTCGCGCCAATCTCACCCAAAAGCGTTAGTCAGTTGGCCAAAGGGGCGAATTTCGCTCAATTTGGCACGCACTTGCGACTAATGACAGGTAGAATCGTCATTAAGTGTAGGCAGCTTGAGTCAGCAGCGCTGCCTGCGCCGCGATTTGGTCGTTTTGAATACATTGTGCCGCTTTGCCGGCTGAGAGCATGGGAAACCCCTGCATGATGACAAAGAATCTCCTCCTCCCGTCCATCGGGCCAAAATTAGCCGCCGCCACCCTGTTTCTGCTTCCGGTTGCTCCCATTTGCGCTCAAAGCGCTCCTGCGGCAAACACTCAGCCCGCCCCGGTGAAGACCCAGCAGCCCCAACCCAGCACGCCGTCTCAGCCAGGCGCATCCACGAAGGGCGCGCAGGGAAGTGTGCTCGGCACTCAGAATGCCGCCCCGGCCGGCGAAGTTGACCGCGCGCTCGCCTACTATCACTTGGCCCTAGCCAGCGTGTACGAGGACGACGCCATCTCAGAAGGCCGCACTGACGAGGTGAACCAGGCCATTGAACAGTACAAGCTGGCGCTCAATTCTGACCCGAATTCGGCGCAATTGATGAACGGGCTTGCCGATCTCTATTTCCGCACCGGACGGGTGCACGACGCTGAAGTGACGGCGCGCGCTTTGCTTAAGAACTCGCCCGACGATATCGACGCTCATAAGTTGCTGGGCCGGATTTATCTCCGCCAGCTAGGCGAAGGAGAAAACGGAGGCTCGTCGACGACGCCCTCAGACCAGGTTCTGCAGCAGGCCATCACCGAGTTTGAGAAGATCGTCTCTTTGCAGCCGCGAAGCGTCGAAGATCACATGGTGCTGGGACAGCTCTACAGCGTCAAGCACGATCAGGCAAAGGCGGAGGAGCAGTTCAAGATCGCCCAGTCGATCGAGCCTGAATCAGAGGACGTGGTGCTGAACCTGGCGCGGCTCTACGCTGAGAGCGGCGACGTGCAGCAAGCCGTGAAAGCCATCGAGGCGGTTCCCGAGGACGGCCGCACACCCAAGATGGAGTTCACGCTGGGCGCGCTCTTTGACCAGTTGAAGCAGCCCAAGGATGCCATCGCCGCTTATCAACGGGCCGTGGATCTGGAACCCGGCGACATGGACACCATGGATGCGCTGGCCCAGGCCCTGCTGAACAATGACCAGCTCGACGAGGCGCTGAAAGAGTACAAGGAGCTTGCCGACGCCAACCCCGACAACGCCGAGATCCTGGTGCATATCGCGGAGATCGAGCGCCGCCAGCACAAATATGAAGATGCGCTGGCGACGGTTCGCAAGGCGCTCAAAATTGACTCCAACTCGCTTGAAGCGGGCTACAACGAAGGGCTGTTGCTCGACATTCTTGGCCGTTTCGATGAAGCCGTTCAGGTCTACCAGGAGATGTTGGACTCCCCTCAGATCTCGCAGCCCGGCAACGGCGACACCCGCCAGATTTCGCATGCCAACGGTGCTTATACCGACGAGGAGAAGAACAACCGCAGCATCTTTCTGGAACGGCTGGCAACGGTATACGTGGAGCAGAACAAGATTGACGATGCCATCGCCACCTACCAGAAGATGATTGACTTGGGCGGCAGTATTGCGGCGCGCGGCTATCAGGGAGAAGTGGACGCCTACCGGGATGCGCACCAGTTTGACAAGGCCCTCGATGTCGCCCGCAAGGCCGTCGCAGCCGATCCGAAAGATCGCGACCTGAAACTGCTGCTGGCAGGTGAACTGGCCGATCAGGGCCATCCCGACGAAGCCCTGGCCACGGCCAAGGGCCTGCTCGACGGCGCTACGCCCGACGAGCAGCGCGGAATCTGGTTTGCCATCGGGCAAATGGACGTGAGGCTGCACCGCTGGAAGGATGCCGAAGACGCATTCGACAAGGGCGCGCCGCTGGCGACCAAGAAAGAAGATCGGACCTACCTCTTCTTTCTGCGCGGCGAACTGGCCGAGCGCCAGAAGCATTTTGACCAGGCTGAGGAGTACTTCCGCCAGGCGCTGGATATCGATCCTCAGAATGCCATGACCCTGAATTATCTGGGCTATATGTGGGCCGACAAAGGCATCAAGCTGCCCGAAGCGCTCACCATGATCCGCAAGGCCGTCGACATCGAGCCCAACAATGGCGCTTACCTCGATTCGCTGGGCTGGGTCTACTTCAAGATGGGCGAGTACGAACTCGCCGAAGACAACCTGCGCCAGGCCGTCAATCGGGACCAGACTGACCCCACCGTGCACATGCATCTCGGCGATCTCTACGAGAAGACGAATCGGATCCGGCTGGCTGCGGCGCAGTGGGAGCTTTCGCTGGATGAGTTTGCCAAGTCGTCGCCGGCCGACGTCGAGCCCGGCGACCCCGCCAGGGTGCAGAAGAAGCTGGAAAGCGCGCGGATGCGGCTGGCCAGAGAAGAAGGCTCTGCGGGCCAGGTCAAGCCCGAGTAAGCGCGGCGCGCCTTGCCGCGAGGCTCATACTTTCCCAGGTCCCAGATTCGGGATCTGGGGCACCCCATTATTTTGCAGGCTACTTACTGCGCGTGCGCCGTGGCGTCGGCCAGGTACCCGTCAACGTTGCTCTTGTCCACGAGCGACGTGCCGGTATCGATGAACGCCGGGTAGGGCGCGAAGGCATCGGAGCTGAAATCCTTGGTCAGTTGGGCGGGCGGATAGTGATAAATCTCATCCAGCGCCTTCAGCCCCACATAACCCATGGTGAAAGGCTTCTGCACCACGGTCGCCTCGATCACCCCATCCTTGATTCCCTGCAGCGTATCAGGGTTCACATCCCACGCCACCAGAACGCGGCTGGTATCGTTGGTCCTCTTGATGGCGTCGGCCACCATCTTGCCCGAAGCCGAATCGAGGCAGACAAATGCGTCGATCTTCTTCGGCCCGGTCTGCGCCAGCAGCTGTTGCGTCTTGTCGAAGGCGGTTTGCGGCTCGCCTTTGATATCGATGACATCGACGATCTTCAGATTCGGTTGGCCGCTAAACGCGTCCTTGAAGCCCTTCAGCCGCTCTTCCTGGTTGGGCTGGCCGGCAATGGTAAAGAAGATGACATTGCCCTTGTTGTTGAGCTTGTCGGCCACTCTCCGGCCGCCCAGCCGCCCTGCTTCGAGGTTGTTGGTGCCGATAAAGTAGAGCCTTTTGCTGCCCGCGGCGTCAGAATCCACGGTGATCACCGGGATTCCCGCGTTCACCGCCGCATCGATCCCCGGTGTAAGCACGGCCGCGTCGGCGACTGAGATCAGGATCCCGGCCGGCTTGGCGGCCACAGCTTTCTGCAACTCGGCCAGCTCGCCCTGCGGATCATAGCTGTCGGGCCCGGCCACTTTCGCCGTTACCTGGTATTGCCCGGCCGCCTTCTTGAATCCGGCCACTGCCGTTTGCCAGTAATTGGTCGACATGTTGCTTGCAACCAGGTAATACACCTCATTGAGCGAGTGCCTTGCTCCGCACCCTGGAATCAACAACGCTGCCGACGCCGCAAGCGCCAGCGCGACTGCCTTTATTGGTTTCATGCTTCCCTCCCATTGCGGCCTGAAGGTCCGCGGTCCTGCGCCTGCCATTATCGCGCGGCGAGCGGACCATGGAAAAATTCGGCAGGATACTACTCCCCTGTACAAGCTATTGTCCATACGATCACAGGCACGCGTTCTTTACGGACGCCTGAATCACGGCATATTGTGATGTGCGCCACTGAACCCGGAACATCTCCCCGCGAGCGTGGTTTTTGCGGTATAACCAGACGAGACGCATCTTTCGCGCCCAGGACCATGTCTACGTCATCCACGACAATACAGAGGACCGAGTACATAGGCCGGCTTCCTGCGGCGATTGCTGTGACAGGAAGCCCGGAGAGCGAGCTTGCGCGAAGAGTCTACCCCGAGCCGCCGCATCCGTATCGCACCCCATTTTCGCGGGACGCTGCGCGAGTTCTGCACGCGCGCGCGTTTCGCCGCCTGGCCGGCAAAACTCAGGTTTTCATGCGGCTGCCCGCCGAGGGCCTGTCGGACCATTTCCGCAGCCGCCTGACGCATACGCTGGAGGTTGCACAGATTGCGCGCACCGTAGCCGGCGCATTGGGACTGAACGTAAAGCTAGTGGAGACCCTCGCTTTGGCGCACGATATAGGCCATCCGCCCTTCGGCCATGCCGGCGAAAAGGCTCTCGACCTGGCCCTGCGCGCTCACCAGCTCCGCTTTGATCACAATCTGCACGCGCTGCGCATCGTCACCTGGTTTGAGGAGCGTTATCCGGCCTTTCGAGGGCTCAATCTCACGCTTGCAGTTCGCGAGGGCATTGTCAAACACTCCCGCGACTACTCAGTGGGCGACTACCCCGAGCTGGCTGATTATTCGCTCGCGCTCTTCCCGCCACTTGAGGCGCAGTTAATCGATGTGGCCGACGAAATCGGCTACCTGACAGCTGACCTTGATGACGGAATCGACTCCGGCATTCTTGCGCTCGATCAGGTGCGCGAAGCGTTGCCCCTCTTCCGCAGCGTTCACGACGAAGTAATGGCAGCTTATCCTGATGCCAAGTCGAAACTAGTGGTCTACGAGGTGTTACGGCGGATGCTCAATGCGTTCGTGACCGATTTGATTGAAGAGATCGGGGCCCGCGTGATCGTGCTGGGAGCGACCACACTGGACGAGATCCGCCGCGCGCCGAAAAGGCTCGTCGGTCTTGGCCCGGAGTTGGAAACCGCCCGCCGCGGAATCAAGGATTTCCTCTACGCGAACTTCTACAATTCCCCTGAACAGCAGCAGGTGCACGCGCACGCGGAAGAAATAATCGGCGGAATCTTCCAATTCCTGATGGATGATCCTACGCTGATGCCCGAGGACCACCAGGCGCAGATTTCGAGTGAGGGGCTGGCCCGCACCGTGACCGATTACATTGCGGGCATGACGGATAGCTACCTGGTGCAGTTGTGGGAGCGCATCGGCACGCGGTGATCTACTGCACTGACCCTTGTGGCCGCAAGCGGCGTAGCTCCAGCGCGCACTGGACCGCATTTTGCGCGGCAAGCCGCAGATTATCGGCGGCAGCCCACAGCCAAAGGCGCGAAGCAAATCTGGAATTCCGGCCCATCGGCTCGGGCCGCAGGCGCAGAAGAACGTTATTTTGGCCCGTGGCGGCCAGGTTCGATGGGGAATCAGTATCTTCGGGAATCAGCTCGACATGCTCTCCGCTCAACGCCTCTTCCAGCACCACACTTTCGACGGGCCGTTCCAACTCCACCGCGATGGAAAACGTGTGACCATGAAAGACCGGAGCGTGGATCACCTGCACCGCGAGCGCGGGCCCGCGGCCTGCGGTGAGCGCATCGTACTGGCGGCGGATACGCGCCTCCACAGCGGGCAGGCTTACCACGGCGCTTTCGCCCATTCCGCACAGCAGGTTATACGCGGCCTGCGCATCGTACACCGCGCGCGGCAAAGATTGGAAGCTCAAAAGGCTCACCGTCTGCTGGTGCAATTCGTCCATGGCGCCGCGGCCAAACTCGCTGGCGGGCTGCAGGACCGTGGCGGCGGCAAAACGCACCGGCACGGCGTGTTGCAGCCGATCCATGAGCAGGGCCAGGGTAATCACGGCGGGGTGCGCAGGCACAATGGCGGGCGTGAATAGATCCACGGCCGCGGCTTCCGTTCCCAGCCATGGCGCGCGCACCAGCACGCCGGGCTCCTGATCGAGCGCGCCCGAAAGATCCAGAACCGTTGACCCGGCGCGAAGGGCTTGCCGCCAGTATCGGCGCGTAAGCTCCTCGGTGCCGCTGAAAAAGGTGAAGTCAGCGTGATCGAAAGCGTCAGCATTGATGGCCTGGATGAAGGTGACCTCATCGCCCACCTGGTCGAGCTGGCCCTGTGCTTCTTCCTCGTCGAGCAAGGCAAAGTTGGCTGAGGCCAGAGGCGAATCGGAGATCACATCCTTTAACTCACGGCCCAGCAGGCTTGAAGCGCCGGCAATAGCAATCTTGTACACAGGCGTCCTTGATCAGAGCAAATGAATGCGCATCACGCGCGATGGGGAGATTCTATCCTGCTCGAGCCGGTTGCACCGGCGCGGCTTAGTCAGTAAACGGGTGTCCCAGCGACTCCGGCTCAGTGGGAGTGCCGGAGATGGCCCCGGATCCCGGTCTCCGTCTCCGCCGCCGCGACCATCCATAGGCGGCGCGGGCCCATATTCCTGAAAACATGTAAATCAAGGCGGCAGTAAAGAGGGCTACTTGCGAGAAAAAAACGGCTACGCACACCAAGACGGCGAGCGGCAGCAGCAACTGAAAAGGATGGCGCCGGGAAAAGCTGATTTCCTTGGCCGACCAGAAGCGCCACGTGCTCACCATCAGGAAGCCGCACAACCCAACCAGGACCAGCCAGGGAATGGCGACCCACCATGCTTCGACGGGATAGGCGTTGAAGAAATGCACCGAAGCGGCCAGCAGGCCCGCCGCTGCCGGAATCGGCATGCCGACAAAATACTTGCGATCGGGCCGGCCCGGGTTGCGCGGCTGGGCATCTGGGCTGATGTTGAAGCGCGCCAGACGCGAGGCGCCGCCAAGAAGAAAAAGAAAACAGATAAACGCTCCGGCATCGATCAAATCCTGCCGCAGAGGTGGATGGATCGAATCGGGCAGGAAATGAAAGCCCCACACAAAAGCCAGCAAGCTCGGCGCCAACCCGAAGGTGACCAGGTCGGCGAGCGAATCCAGCTCCCGGCCAAAGTCGGTTGACGTGTTGGTCATGCGCGCGATGCGGCCGTCGAGCCCATCGAAAGGAATGGCAAGAAGAATGGCGAGCGCCGCCCAGTCCAGATGGGTTGCGGCGTTTCCGTTATCGGCGATGGCTTTGATGGTCTGCGTGATGGCAAAGTAGCCTGCCCCCATGCTGCCTGCGGTGAACAGAGAAGGCAGCAGGTACATGCCCCGGCGCAGTCGCGCCCGCCGTTTGGCCCTTGTCTGGGCAGGATCGGTGTGGTTCATGCCCGCTCTCCTGAGGAAACGGCCAGGCCTTCGGCCGGCGCGCCCTCTTTCGCAGCGTGAACAACCGCCAGCACGCTGGCGCCGCCTTTCACCCGCTGGCCCACCTTCACCCGCAAGTCGGCACGTGCGGGAAGCAGCACATCGACCCTGGAGCCGAATTTGATGAGCCCCACGCGCTGGCCCCGGGCCACGTTTTGTCCCTGCCGGCAGCGGAAGACGATGCGCCGCGCCAGCAGCCCCGCGATCTGCTTAAAGGTGACTTCGAATCCTGCATCAGCGCCCTGGCCGCGCACCGTCACCAGGTTCTGCTCATTGCGCTCTGCCGAAGCCGGATTCATGGCATTCAGGAATTTGCCCTTCTGATACTCCACGTGGCTGAGAACGCCGCCGATGGGCGCGCGGTTCACATGCACGTCAAAAACACTCAGGAAGATGCTGATGCGTTGCCGAGCGCCTTCGGGCGTGGTGATCGAAGCTGTTTCCGTCACCAGACCGTCGCCGGGAGAGACAATCAGCCCCTCGCCTGCCGGAATGGTGCGGTTGGGATCGCGAAAGAACCAGAGGAAAAAAGCCGCCAGCACAATCGGGACGCCGGCCAGTATCCAATTACCTGTGAGCCACTTAAGCACCGCAGCCACTGCCACCAGGCTTATCCCGTAAATGTAGCCGTCGCGCACCATGGTTCCCAACGATTATACGTTCAATCGAGGTCGGAGCTCAGGGATTGGATTTTTCAACGGAGACACAACAGACACTTACCATCTCATCGGCGGAGCGATGAGCGATGGGGCCGGTCAGGCTCGCAGCCCGGGCTTACGCCACGGCTGGGGCGCGGCGTTCCAGCGCGAAGATCAGGTCCTTGGCGTGCAGCTTCAGCTTCTTCAGCCTTATTTCCTCGAGTTGTTCGTCCTCAGTGAGGTAGGGCTTCTGAAGCAATTCTTCCAAACGCTGAGCGTAGCGACGATGTTCGGCGTGCAGACGATCGATCTCTTCGCCCAGCGTGGAACCCTGTACTTCGTCCATCAAGCACCCCCTTTGTGCGGCGGCTGAAAGGCAGATACACGTGCACCGCCGATTTTCTTAGAACATTTACATATATCGCCGCCGCGGGTCGATGGGCAAGCAGGAAAAAAGCCGGAGGTAATACAACCTGTGAATATCAGTAATGCCAAGGGCGATGGGGCGGTGGGATTCCTGCCAGCCGAGAGGAAGGGTGGGCTTTGGGCCGCAGGTCGATTTGGTTGGGCCCAATGGGCGCAGCGTCAGGCCAGCGTAAGCCTCATTTGCAATGCATCTTCAATGGGATCAGTGTAATAGCGGCGACGCAAGCCGGTTTGCGCAAACCCTACGCTGCGGTAAAAGGCGATGGCCGCCAGGTTGGAGACGCGAACCTCAAGCCGGATTTCGCTTACACCCAGCGTCCGCAACTCGGCGGCCAGTGCATCGAAAAGCTGGCGGCCCACTCCCAGCCGCCGGTTCTCTGGGTCGACTGCGATTACCTCCAGCTCAGCTTGAGGCGGCAAAAGGCTGGCGATGGCGAAGGCAAAGACAGCGGCCGGAGGGCCACCATCCGCCACTAGCGCCACGCGCGGCAGGTTCGAGGCGGGGTCCAGCGCCGTCCGATAGGCCGGCTCCGGCCAATGTGGCGCCTCAGGTGCCTTCGCGGCCAGCTTCATCACTGGATCGAGGTCCTCGGCCGTCATGCGTCGAATGCGCGTGCCTGCAGGGTCGAGATTCACGCGCGCGTACCGGCGGTCTGGGCAACGACATCGACCCCGAAGATTTCGGCGTCGGAGCGGCGCAGATAATGGCCGTCGAGCAGGACCAGGTCGACAAAGTCCCCGCGGGCAATCCGTGGCGCCGCGAGCCGGAGAGCATCGGGCGCGCACGGTGCAGCCGCGCTTACCAGTTCGGCCGCCGGCCATGCAGCGCGCAGAAGACGAACCGCTGCTTCGTCACAACAGGCGACGCGCTTGGGCGAGGGCGCAATGGCTGCCAACTCAGCCGCGCCAGCCAGGATTTCGCGGGCCACGCCGTCCGGCTCCGCCAGGCGCAGAAAAATCTCGTGCCGGTGCGCGTCGATGGCTGCAGAAGGAACTCCAGACGCGCCGGCGAGCACCTCAAGCCGCGAAACCGCGACCACAGGAATCTGCGCTCCTTCGGCCAGGCCTTTCACGGCGCTCAAGCCTACGCGCACGCCGGTAAAGCTGCCCGGCCCGTTCACGGCCACGATTGCAAGGAGCAGCCGCGGTTGCGTCTGGGCTTGGGCCAGCAAGCCGGCAATCGCGGAGACCAACGTGGCCGAGTAGGTGCGTCCAGCCAGTTCGGTTTTGCCGACGATTTCGACCGATTCGCCCGTGAGGCCGCCCAGCGCGACGGAACCTGACGGGCCGCAAGTATCGACTCCGAGAATCCAGCGCGGTTCCGGCATGGCGTTCCTCACACCGCGGCCAGCGCTTGGTCGAGGTCGGCGATCAGGTCTTCCTTGTCCTCGATTCCGATCGACAGCCGGATGCGGCCCTCGTTAATGCCCATCTTCTGACGCACTTCTTCGCTCACCGAGCCGTGGGTCGTCGTGGCCGAGTGCGACGCCAGCGATTCCACGCCGCCCAGCGACTCGGCATTCAGGAAAATTCTGAGAGCGGTCAGGAAGCGCGCCGCTTCGTCGCGCGATTTCAACTCGAAGCTCATCATCGATCCGAAGCCCTGTTGCTGTTTCACGGCCAGGTCGTATTGCGGATGGCACTTCAGTCCCGGATAAGCCAGCTTGCTGATCTTGGAATGCGACGACAGAAACTCCGCCACGGCGCGGCCGTTTTCCTCGTGCTGCCGGATGCGCACGGGAAGCGTCTTGATGCCGCGCAGCACCAGGAAGCACTCGAATGGCGACATCACGCCGCCTGCCGCCTTCTGCACGAAAAGGAAGCGATCCTTGTGCTCGGGCTTGGAGCCGATGAGCACGCCGCCCAGCCCGTCGGAGTGGCCGTTGAGATACTTGGTGGTGGAATGCATAACGATGTCGGCGCCCAGTTCCAGCGGCCGTTGCAGCGCCGGCGATAGAAATGTGTTGTCGACGCTTACTTCGATGCCGTGCGCGTGCGCGATCCTGCACACTGCGGCGATGTCGGTGAGCACCATGAGGGGATTGCTGGGCGTTTCGATGTGCACCAGCCTGGTATTCGGCTTGATGGCCTTTTCGACGGCCGCGAGGTCGCTGGTGTCGACATATTCGATCGCGATGCCGTAGCCGCTGACGATCTGATCAAAGAGCCGCACCGTGCCTGCATACACGTCGCGTGAGCACACGATGTGATCGCCGGCGCGCAGCATCGCCACCAGCCCGGCAATGGCGGCCATCCCGGTGGTGAACGCGTGGCCGCTGGTGCCGCCTTCCAACGCCGCCAGCGCCGCCTCCAGTCGGTCGCGCGTGGGATTGCCGGCGCGCGAGTAGTCCCAGCCGCGGTCGCTGCCGATGCCGGTCAGCTCGAAGGTGGATGAAAGGTAAACGGGCACGTTCACCGCGCCCGTCAGCGGGTCAGGCTGCTGCCCGGCGTGAACGGCAAGGGTCGAGTATTTGTACTGGGACATGGGTTAGCTGCTTGCTACTAGCTCCTAGCTTTTAGCTTATCGCGCGCTGATCTGCCCATTGCGGTCTTCGCTCTGCCCAGTCCTCGATTGCGAGGCGCTGAGGCATCGTCAGAGTGGTTTGCCCGATCTGTACCGTCCCCCCTCTCCCCTCCTCCCCGGGGGTTTTTCAGCAAGTTGGTCCAATGCAAAGCGGTTGCCGCTGCGGATCTCACACAAGTTCTGCATCTTCAGGATCATAGATCCGAGGATCGTGAAAAGGCGGCCCTTACCGGCGACTCGAACCGAACCCCCAGGAGGTAGCGGCCAAAGTCAGGTCTTTTTTGAGCTTGTGAGTTCAGGATAGCGGGGTGCTGAGAAATGATCTGCAAAACTTGCATTCTGTAGGCCATTGAAAAAGCGATATTTACGAAATAGTTTTGTGGAAGGGGCTTGACGAGGAGTGCCGGGCTCGCTTCTGCTTGCCCGGAACTCGATTTTCCGGCTCGGCAAATCACTCGGCCATCTTGTGTGAGCCAAGGATGCCTCCCATTCGATCCCGCTAGCCCCCGGCGGAGCGGGCGCAGTGGATGATCGCGTCAATGCTGCGTTCCACATCTTCATCGGTCGTGGACCAATTGCTGACACTGATGCGCATGGCGGTGCGGCCTTGCCAAATGGTGCCCCCGCACCAGCAGGTGCCGTCCTGTTGAATCGCCGCAATCGTGGCCAGGGTTTGCTCGGGCGTGCCAAAGGAGACGAGAACCTGATTAAGGACAATCTCATTGAGGACGTCAAAGCCGGCGGCATGGAGAGCTTCGCCGAAGCGGCGAGCCTGGCGGCAATTGCGTTCGATCATTTCGACCAGGCCACGGCGCCCGAGGGAGCTGAGCGCGGCATATAGGGGGACGGCGCGAGCGCGGCGAGATTCTTCAGGGACAAATTCGTGAGGATCGCGTTCGCTGCTGGTAGCGACGATGTAGGCGGCGGCGAGCGACATGGCGCTGCGATGGGCGGCTCCGTCAGCGCAGAAGACGAGACCGCAGTCGTAGGGAACATTGAGCCACTTGTGCGCGTCGCTGGCGATGGAGTCGGCCCGCTCGATGCCGCGCACGAGGTGCGCGTATTGGGGCGCCGCTGCGGCCCAAAGCCCGAAAGCGCCGTCGACGTGGAGCCAAGCCCCTCGCTCTTTCGCAGCCTCGGCGATGGCCGGCAGTGGATCGAAAGCACCGGAGTTGACATTGCCCGCCTGGGCGCAGACGATACAGGGCCCTGTGGTTTCGTGCAGTGCGGCGACAAGGCGATCGGCGCGCATGCGGCCCTGGTGATCAGCGGGGATTTTGTGCACGCTGGCGGAGCCAAGGCCAAGGAGCCTGAGCGCGATGAAGATGGTGTAGTGGGATTCTTCGTTGGCGTAGATTGCGATGGGCGGTGCGCCGTTGAGGCCGGCGGCTTCGACATCCCAGCCAGCTTGGCGCAAAACGCTGTGGCGAGCGCAGGCTAGTGAGGTGAAATTAGCCATATGGCCGCCCGTGACGAAGCCGAAGCTCATGGTGGAAGGGAGGCCGGCGAGGTCGAGGAGCCAGGACCCCGTGATCTCCTCGATCGTCGATGCGAGCGGCGAAAGAGCGAAGATGCCGGCGTTCTGATCCCACGTGGAGACGAGCCAGTCGGCAGCAAGCGCCGCGGGCACGCTACCCCCGACAACAAAGCCGAAGTAGCGAGGTCCGGCGGAGGCTATGGTCCCGGTGCTGCCGGCGCTGGCGAGAAGTCGAATGATATCAGCTGGCGACGTACCACTCTCGGGCAATGAGCCGCCAAGCGATTGGCGCAGTTGATGGGAGGATGCGGTTGCGCGGACCGGGCGAGCGGAAAGCGTGGTAAACCAGGATCGGGCCTCGCCGACCACAATATCGAGGAGAGACGGGATGGTCTGGTACATAAGGCCATCTTCTCCAAGCGAAGCGGGACTGGGCAATGGATTATTTCATGACGCAAGTGAGGGGGTGAACTCTTGTATTCCTTCACGACTGGTCGAACGCCTCAGATGAATTGACGTGTTCAGAGCTTAGCGCTCGTTGGCACTATTCCTGGGGGTTGGTCGGCGATTGGGGAAATTGGCGGTGGGGCGGCGAAGCTTGAAGGAACGTCGGGCTGGCCGGCATTACGGCCCGAACGCGAAAAAGCTGGGTCGCAGCCGGGGATTGGCCGCGGTTCTGCCTTTATGGCGATTCCTGAGTAGGTGTATCGTATGGAGTCCATTGCAAGGTCGACGGCTCCCTGCTGGTCGCGTCGACTTGGAGGTTGTGGCTTCGGACACAGCAACTCAGGAATCGCGATCGCGCCGGTGCTACCATTGCCACGTGTTTAATCTCGGAAACCCCAAAACACCCGGCCAGTGGATCGGTCACATTCTCCTGGCGATGGTCGGCCTTTTTCTAATCTGGTGGATGCTGCGCGTTTATGTTTGGTGATATTGTCCGCTCGCCTAGCCCGCAAACTGGCTGCGGTACACCGCCTTGATGTGCAGCAGGCGCTCGGTCATGGCATCGGCTTCATCCTTCAATCCCAATTGGCCAGCCAGGCCGATGGCCTCGTAGTAGTAATCTTTGGCGTCGCGGTAGCACGCATTGATGTCGTGCTGCGAGTGCACCTCGTACATGTCGTCGTAGGCCTTCTCGGCCTTGTTCTTAAACTCGGTGATCTGATCCATCAGCCGCTGGCGCGCCGGATCCATCTCTTC